>NZ_BADD01000782.1 GCF_000333455.1 Rhodopseudomonas sp. B29 | reverse complement strand
GTCACCTCGAAGGAGTTCGGCGCGGCGACCGGCGGCCTCTACGGCGCCGACACCTACATTCCTCAGGAGTGGTCGCAGAGCGGGCAGCTACAGATCGCCTACTACGCCTGCCTGGCGCTGATGCTGCTGGCGCTCCTGCTGTATCGCTTCGTCAACGGCCGGCGGCTGGGCCGCATCCTGCGCATGGCGCCGGAGAAGCGTGAGGCATTCGCTCAGGCCACGGGTGTCGATTTCCGTCAGGCGCGGGTGCGGGTGTTCCTGATCTCATCCGTGGCGCTTGGATTCATCGGCGGATTTTACTCGGCGAATTTCGGCGGCGTCGCATTCTCGCTGTTCAATTTCGACACCGTGCTGCTCGGCCTCGCCATGCTGGTGATCGGCGGCATCGGCCGCGCCGACGGCGCAGTGGTGGGCACGTTGATCGTGGTGTTCTTCGACAAGGTGATGATCACGCTCGGCCCGCCGCGGCTGATCATCATCGGCCTGATCATGCTGGCGACCGTGCCGCTGTCGGATTCGACCCGCGATACGCCGGTCGTCATGTCGACCAAGAGCCGGTCGCCGCGCAGCACGTTCTTGCCCTGGGTCAGCACCACATTGCCCATCATGGTGACCAGGTTGGTCTTGGTCTCGAACACCGCAGTGTTTCCGGTGACGACCTGATCCTTCTGGGTGACGACGACATTGCCCTTGGCTTCGAGCCGGCGGATCGACGACGTGCCGCCTGGACCGGGCATCGCAGCCGGCATCGGGGCGGCCTTGGCCTTGCCGGCGTTGGCGCCGGCCGCAGGCGCGGCTTCCTGATCGTAGAACACCAGCAGGGTCTTGGACGTCATCGTGGTGTCGCCCTGGATCACCTTGACGTTGCCCGAGAAGGTCGCCTCCTTCTTCTTGTCGCGCACTTCCAGCGTGTCGGATTCGATCTGGATCGGCTTGTCGCGGTTTTGCGAGAAGCCCTGCATGGCATTGGGCACGCCCTGCATGGTGCTCTGGGCCGCCGCATGGCCGGCCGCGCAGGTCAGTCCCGCAAGCGCGGCGGCAAAGCCGGCCGCCAGCATCGAGGTTCGCCGATTGGGCAAGGCAGATGCTCTCATCGGTTGTTGGTTTCGCGGTGGCGGCTGGTCGCCGCCGGCTTGGATTTCGGCGCCGGTTCGGTTTTCGCCGGCTCGGCTTTGGCGGGTTCGGCGGCGGCCTCGGTCCCTGGCAGCATCGGCCCGGCATTGTCGATGTTCATCACGACGCCGCCCTCGAATCGCATCGTCTCGCCCTGATCGGTGACGCGCAGCCGCTGACCGTGCAGCGTGCCGCCGGGCCAGCGGACATCGACCGGTTCGTCGGAGCTCATGGTGCTTTTGCCCATGTCGATCTCCGCCTGCGTCAGCCAGGCTTCGGTGCCCGTGGACGTCCGCATGTAGACGTCCTTTTGCAGATGCAGCAGCTGCGCCTTGGTGTTGAACTTGCCGTCGCGCGCCTGCACCGTAATGGTCGATTGATCGGCGTTGAGGATCTTCGATCGCATCGTGTGCAGGTCGACATGATCGGGGCTGGCGAGGTCCTGGGTGGCGCTGCGCGCCCACAATTCATAGGGCCGCCCGTCCGTCGTGAAGCCCGACAGATGCGGCGCCTCCATGGTGATCTTCGAGCCCGACACCACCAGGTCACCGACGTCGAGCGGCAGCTTCGACAGATAGCGGAACGGATTGAACACCGAGATGGCGATGATGGCGGCCAGCGACAGCACGACCACCAGCGGCACCGCGACGCGCAGCCGGCGCACCAGCCGGCTGTGGCGCGCCGCGGCGGCGAAGCGCACGTTCATCGCGCTCTGGTAGGACGCCGTATCGACCGAAGCCACCGCTGCTCCTCAAGGTTTGGCCCGGCCCGAAGGCTTGGGCGGCTCAATCGACACCACTGGCAATTTAGCCGGGAACTGCCCCTGGCCAAGCGGTCCGTATGGCCGCAGGCAAGCAATCACTCACTTGGGTCTCAGCCATCAGGCCGAGGAGTTTGTCGGAAACGGGGCGGCAGCTCCGATAAACCTTACGCACAGCTAGGGAATCTGCCGCTGCCGGGCAAGCCGGGGCACGCCGTCGCCGGCTCACGAATGTGCGAAGATGTCCTCTTCGGGCCAGCCTTCGAGGTCCAAGCGAGCCCGGATCGGCAGGAAATCGAAGCAGGCCTGAGCCAGATCGGCGCGGTTCTCACGCGCCAGCATCACCTGAAGCTTGTCGCGCAGCGCATGCAGATGCAGCACGTCCGAGGCGGCGTAGGCGAGCTGGGCGTCGCTCAGATTGTCGGCGCCCCAGTCGCTCGACTGCTGCTGCTTGGACAGGTCGACATTGAGCAGCTCGCGGACCAGATCCTTGAGGCCATGGCGGTCCGTATAGGTCCGCGACAGCCGCGAGGCGATCTTGGTGCAATACACCGGCTGCGGCATCACGCCGAAGGCGTTGTACAGCGCTGCGACGTCGAAGCGGGCGAAGTGGAAAATCTTGACGACGTTGGGATCGCCCAGCAGCTTTTTGAGATTAGGCGCGTCGGGAATGCCCTTGGGAATCTGCACCACGTCGGCGCTGCCGTCGCCGTTCGACAGCTGCACCACGCACAGCCGGTCGCGGTGCGGATGCAGCCCCATGGTCTCGGTGTCGATCGCCACCGATGTGGTGTAGCGCGTCAGGTCCGGCAGGTCGCCGCGATGCAGGCGGATCGTCATGGTGAATAAAACCTTCGGCAATGAAGCGGCCGGCATCGGCCCGAATCGGCAGCAAACCTATCGTTATGGCCGCCGCGAAGCGAGCCGCGACGGTGCGGCCGGCTCAGCCGAAGCAATGACTTACGACAGGCGCAGCGTCAAATGCCGGCGGGTCAGGTGCCGACCTGCAGCGCCGCGGTCCGCTTGCGGAGCAGGGCGACCACCGACAAGGCGGTGATCAGGCCGGTTTTCGGGTTCTCGGACGGGATGTTCTCGATCGTCATCGAGAACCGCGCCGAATCGGAATCGACCTCGATCCGGTGGGTGTTGCGAGTGATGGTCGGATCGGCCCACATCTCGATGATGGTGCGATCCGGGCCGATGCCGGCGAGCGACAGCGCCACCGCGACGTTGAGATTGGCCGGAAAGCCCTTGCCGGCTTCGCGCGCCGTGCCTTCGAACAGCTTCAGCGGCGCATCGAGCTTGTCGATGTCGATGCCGCGCTCGACGATGAACGGCGCGCCGCGCAGGCCGGCGATTGGCTTGCGGCTGATCATGCGGACGGAGTGGATGGTCCCGGCCGCCGCCGCCGTGACGGCATCGAGCCCGATCAGCGCGCCGGTCGGCACGATGATGTGGCCGCCATTGGCTTTGGCCTGCGCGATCAGCGCCTCGTTGTCGAGCAGCGCCGCGGCGCTGAGCACGATCGCGGTTTTGCCGCGGCTGACGAACGGAGCCACGATGGTAGGCAGCAGCCGGCTCGGCGCGGCCTCGATGACGATGTCGGCGGCTTCCCACAGCGACTCGATCGGCATCACTTGCGGCGGCGACGATAACGACGCGAGGAAATCGCGGTGCTTCTCGGGCGCGCTGCTCGCCACCGCCGACAGCATCAGACCGTCGATGCCGCGGTCGAGTTCGCGCGCGATGGTCTTGCCGATGGCACCGAGGCCGGCGATGGCGACGCGTTGCCTGGGTCGTTGCGTGCTCATCGCCGCCTCCGCTCGTGAGTGATCAGACCACGCGCTCGCGATGCACGCAGCGGCAATCCATCTCGTAGTCCAGGCCCTCGACCGGCGGACGGTTGAAGTGCCAGGTCAGGCCGTGGCGGAACACGCCGCGCTTGCCGAGCTCGCTCTCCAGGATCGAGGAGACGTCCTGCACGGTGTAGAGCTGCACGCCAGTGGTGTCCTTCCAGGTGCCGCCGAACGAGCTCATGCGGCGCTCCATCTCGTCGAGCACGAACTTGGCCTTCGCTAGCATGCCGGTCGGGCTGGTGTCGCCGGGCGCGACAATGTGGTCGCGGTAGTTGGTCTTGCCCTCGACCGACTCGCCGCTGCCCGCGATGACGAAGGATGGCGGCGCGTCCTTGGCTTCGACCGTGTAGGAGAACGCGTAGAAGCTCGGCTCGGACGGCGGATCGATCTTGGGACAGACGTTACTCCGCGCCACCGGATTGACGCGGTCCTTCATCACGCCCCATTCGATCAGCGTCTCGATATAGATCTCGTTGAACGCCTTGAAGCCGTCCTCGGTGAACGGCGCGGGCGAGCGCAGTTCGCAGGCGCCGAACGCGGTCAGCGGCCGGCCGGCGGCCTTGATGATCTCGGCGATTTTGGCAAAGCCTTGCTTCAGCGGCACCGGATTGGCAAAGCGCACGCGCTCGATCGCGTAGCCCGGCAGCGCCGCGATGCCGCAGGAATATTGGAAGACGCCCGGCATGTAGCGATAGCCGCTGTTCGGCGCTTCGACGGTCTCGATCATGTGTCCTCTTTCCGATTGGTCGCTTTGAATTATTCCTGCAGCACGCCCAGATAGGCGTCGCGGACGATCGGGTCGGCCAGCAGCTCTTCGCCCGAGCCCTCGCGGACGATTCGGCCCATGTCCATCACGAAAGCGCGGTGGCACAGGTCGAGCGCGATGGTGACGTCCTGCTCGACCAAGAGGATCGAGGTGCCGGCCTTGTTGAGGACGCGCAGCGCATCGACCAGTTGCTCGACCAGCAGCGGCGACAGGCCGAGCGAGAGTTCGTCGATCATGAGTAGTTGCGGCGCGCTCATCAGGCCGCGGCCGATCGCGCACATCTGCTGTTCGCCGCCGGACAGCGTCGCGGCCTGCTGATTGCGGCGCTCGCGGAGCCGCGGGAACGTCGTGTAGACGCGGTCGAGGTCCTGCCTGATCTCGGCGCGGCCGGCCGTGCGCAAGTAAGCGCCCATAAGCAGGTTCTCTTCGACGCTCATGGCGCCGAACAGCCGCCTTCCTTCGGGCACGTGAACGATACCGTGCGCCAGGATCTCGGCGGCGCTGCGGCCGGCGAGATCGTCGCCTCCAGAGCGATAGAGGCCGCCGCGGATGGCGATCAGGCCGGATAGCGCCCGCATCAAGGTCGTCTTGCCGGCCCCATTGGAGCCGATCAGCGCGGTGATCTCGCCGCGACGGACGGCGAGGTCGACGCCCCACAGCACCTGGATCTCGCCGTAGCCGGCATCGAGCCCTTTGGCTTCGAGGATCAGCTGCTCAGCCATGGCGGGCGGTCCGCTGCGCGTATTGCTGCCCGAGATAGGCCTCGACGACCGCCGGGTTGCTGATCACCTCGCGCGGCGCGCCGTCGGCGATCGGATGTCCGTTGTGCAGCACGACGATGCGGGTGCAGACGTTGAGCACCACCTTCATCAGATGCTCGATCATCACGATGGTGATGCCGCTGCGTGCAAGCTGATGGATCAGTTCGGTGGCGCGCTCGACCTCGGCGCTGTTGAGCCCGGCATTGACCTCGTCGAGAAACAGCAGCTTGGGCTGCATCGCCAGCGCCTTGGCGAGCTCGAGCCGCTTGCGCATCGCCAGCGTCAGCGTCGCGGCCGGCTGGTCGGCCTGGGCGTCGAGGCCGACGAAGGCGAGATGCTCGCGTGCCGCTTCGCGCGCCGATTTCAGGCTTTCGCCCGGCTGCGAGAACAGCGCTGCGGCGGCGACGTTGTCGAGCGCCGAGAACTCGGCGAACGGCTGCACGATCTGAAAGGTGCGCGACAGGCCGCGCCGCGCCGCCTGATAGGGCTTGGTGCGGGTGATGTCGGTGCCGTCGAACAGGATGGTGCCGGAATTGGCCGGCGTGACGCCGCAGATGGTGTTGACCAGCGTGGTCTTGCCGGCGCCGTTGGGGCCGATCAGGCCGAGCACTTCGCCGGGCGCGACCGACAGGTTGACGTCGCGCAGCGCCTGCAGGCCGGAGAAGCGGCGCGACACGCCGGTGAGGCGGAGCAGCTCAGGCATGCTTCGCCCTCCGCCTCAGCCGGTCGAAACGCAGCGAGGTCAGGCCGTGCGGCAGGAACAACAGCAGCAGCACGATCAGCACGCCGAGCACACCGGTGTGGATCTGAATGTAGTTGCGCCACACCACTTCTTCGAGGCCGAGATACAGGAAGGCGCCGCAGGCGACGCCAAGCGGCGAGCCGAGCCCGCCCATCAGCGCCATGACGATCGGCTTGACCGAATACAGGATGTCGAACACGTCGGACGGATCGATGTAGTGCACCCATGCGGCATAGATGCCGCCGGCCGCCGCGACGAAGCAGGCGGAGAGACCGAAGCCGATGCTCTTGGCCAGCGTGGTGTTGAGCCCGACCATGCTGGAGGCGGTCTCGTTCTGGCGGATGCAGTTCAGCGCGAAGCCGAGCTTGGTCTGGGCGACGACGATCACCATGATGGCGGTGAGCAGCATCACGCCCCACATCGCGTAGAAATAGAAAGTCGCCTCGGCCATCACGCCCGAGCCGGAGGCGAGCGGGATGTTGAGCCCCATGCCGCCGCCGGTGAGATCGGTGGCGTTGTTGACGACCTCGCGCAGCACTTCGGCGAGCGACAGGCTGGCGATGGCGAAGTAGTGACCGCGCAGTCGCAGCAGTACGGCGCCGAGCAGGGTGGCGGCGATCAGCGCCGCGATGGCGGCGGCCACCACGGCGGCTGCGAGCGGCCAGCCCTTGCCCATCAGCACGCCGGCGAAATACGCGCCGAAGCCGAAGAACGCCGCGGTGGCGAAGGACGGATAGCCCGCGAAGCCGCCGACCACGTTCCACGACAGCGCCAGCACCGCGTACATGCAGGCGATGGTGCCGAGCCGTAGCGCATAGGCGCCGCCGAACAGCGGCAGCGCTGCCACGCAGGCGATCAGGATCAGCAGGGCGATATTGCTGCGGGTCATTCGAAACCCTTCCGGCCGACCAGGCCCTGCGGGCGCAGGATCAGGAAGATGATCAGCAGCAGGAACGACAGCGTGGTGGCGTGGGACGGACCCAGATAGGTCGAGCCGACGCTCTCGACCAGTGCCAGCAGAAGTCCGCCGGCCAGCGCGCCGGAGACGCTGCCGAGGCCGCCGAGCACGCAGACCACGAAAGCCTTGCCGAGATAGGCGGAGGACGTCAGCGGCGAGATCGGGAAGATCAGCGCCATCAGCACGCCGGCGCAGCCGGCCAGCGCCGCGCCGAGGCCGAACGCCACCGCGTAGATCGACGGCACGTGCACGCCCATCAGCACCGCGGCATCGCGATCGAGCCGCACCGCCACGATGGCGCGGCCGATCCGCGAGCGCCGCAGCAACAGATACAGCAGGCCGGTGAGCAGCAGCGCAGTCGCGGTGGCGATCAGGCGATCGACCGGCACCACGGCGCCGGCGATCGACACCGAGCCGAGCGGCGGCGACAGCGTCAGCTTGCGATAATCCGCGGTGAAGAAATAGATCATCGCGTTGTTGAGGATCAGGTCGAGCCCGAACGTCAGCGTCAGCGTCACCAGCACCGGCGCGGTGATCACGCGGTTGAGGATCAGCCGCTGGATGACGTAGCCGAGCGCGAAGAACAGCGGCGCCGCGACGAAGATCGCGTACCACGGCGACAGATGCAGCGACTGATACAGGCCGAACGCCAGATAGGCGCCGAGCACGATGAACGAGCCGTGGATCAGGTTGATGACGTTGAGCACGCCCCACACCAGCGAGAACCCGATCGCGATGCAGGCATAAAGACTGCCCAGCACCAGCGCGTTGATCAGGATCTGCATGGCTTGCATGAGAGCGGGTTACCTGGAGACGACGAGATGTTGCGGAGCAAGTTAATCTAACGAGGCATCAGCCCCGTCATTGCGAGCGAAGCGAAGCAATCCAGAAGCTCAGTGCACGGAGCTGGATTGCTTCGTCGCTTCGCTCCTCGCAATGACGAGGGTGGGTAGGAGCTAATAGCGACCGCTTACTCCACGCCGACCTTCAGTTCGCCCTGCTTGATCGCCTGCGGGAACAGCACGACCGGCTTGCCGCCCTGGATCTGGAAGACTGGCGGATCGAGCGAGTTGATCTGGCCGTTGGCGCCGAATTTCACCGGGCCGAAGAAGGTGGTGACGTCGAGCGAGGCGAGCGCGTCGCGCACCTTGTCGCGGTCGATCGAGCCGGCCTTCTCGATGGCGAGCTGGAACAACGCGCCGCACAGTGCCGCCGAGGCCTGGCCGTAGTCGGGCTCGGACTTGTACTTCTCCTTGAACAGCTTCACGAAGTTGGCGGTGGAGCCGAAAATGTCCTTGCCGTCGTATTGTTCGGCCGGATGCCACCACGCCGCGCTGGTAACGTTCTCGGCGCTCTTGCCGAGCGCGTCGATGAATTCCTGATAGGCCGGGCCGGCGATCATCGACACCACCGGCGCCTTCATCTGCTGGTCGACCATCTGCTTGCGGATCTGCAACAGGTCGTTGGTGTAGCCGGTGACGAAGATCCACTGCGGCGACAGCGCCTTGATGGCCGACAGCGCCGCCGAGTGATCGAGCGTGCCGATCGCGTATTTCTCGAAGTAGACGACCTCGAAGCCGTTGTCCTTGGCGGACTTCTCCATTTCCTGGGCGATCGCCAGCGGGAACAGATCGTTGCGCGCCAGGATCGCGACCTTCTTCACGTCGGGCACTTGCGCCTTGATGATCTTGGTCAGCGGCGTGGTCAGCGTGTCGTTGGGCGTGAAGGTGCCGAACAGATATTTGTAGCCTTGGTCGTAGACCTGCACCGAGGAGGCGGTCGCCGCCAGCGTCGGCACTTTGTATTTCTCGGAGACCGTCGAGGCCGCCTTGGCGGCGCCGGAGCCGAACGCGGCGAACAGGAAGTTGACGTTGTTCTGGGTGATCAGCTGCTCGGTCGCCTGCACGGCGCGCGGGGTATTGGACTGATAGTCGGTGTAGACGATCTCGACCTTGTACTTCTTGCCGCCGACATTGATGCCGCCGGCCTTGTTGGCCTGCTCGGCCCACAAATCGTAGCCCTGCTGCTGCTTCACCGCTTCGGGCGCCAGCGGCCCGGTAATCGGCAGCGGCGCGCCGATCTTGATGACGTCCTCGGCTGCGGCCGGGCCGGCGAAGGCGCCGGCGGCCAGCGCCAGAGCGCCGAGCGGAACGGAAAGGCGAAGGCAGCGGGCGACCCACGAGGCAGACATGCGTTTTCTCCTTGGCGTTCTGTGCGGCAAAGTCTGCCAAACCCTCCATTCGAATAAAAGCATTGAAATTAGAGGGCTCGGATCGAATAATTCGAACTCTAGTCAGCCGCTGCCGCGGTTCTAAGCAGCGGCTTACGCGAGGTGCCGATGATCGAATCTGCCGCCATCCGTTATTTTCGCGAAGTCACCGAATGCGGCTCGATCAAGCAGGCCGCTGCGACGCTGCGGATTGCGCCGAGCGCGATCAGCCGGCAGGTTCAGGCGATCGAGGAGGAGCTCGCCGTCAAGCTGTTCGATCGCGGCGCCCGCGGCATGGTGCTCACCGACGCCGGCCGGCTGCTGTATCGCTACGCGGTCGAGAACCGCAGCCAGCTCGACGGCATCCGCGCCCGGGTGCAGGAATTCGAGACGATGCGGCGCGGCCAGATCAGGTTCGCCACCGTCGAAGGGATGCTGGCGAACTTTCTCTCCAACTTCCTGATCGATCTGGCGACCGACTATCCGGGCGTAACGGTGGTGACCACCGTACTCGGCTCGCGCGCAGTCGCCGAAAGCGTCGGCCGCAACGAAGTCGATCTCGGCCTCGTGTTCGGTCCGGCGCCGCGGCGCGACCTCATCGAGCTGGCGCGGATGCGGCAATCGCTGTGCCTGATCGTCGCGCCGAACCATCCGCTGGCGGGGCGTCGCAGCTGCTCGGTCAAGGAGCTCGACGGGCTGCGCGTCGTGGTGCCGGATCCGTCGTTCGGCATTCGTCAGGAGATCGACCGAGCCTGCGCCACCGCCAAGATCCGGCTCGAGGTCTGCAGCGAGACCAACTCGCTGGCGTTCGCCCAGATGCTGGCGTCGCGCACCGATCTCGCCACCTTCCTGCCGCGCGACACCGCGATGCATGCGATCGAGGCCGGCCGGCTGGTGGCGGTGCCGCTGCGCGACAAGCGGCTCGAAGCCACGCAGGTCACGCTGGTGCGGCTCGCCTCGCGCAACATGTCGCCGTCGTGCCGCCTGGTCGCCGACCTGCTGGTGGCGCGGATGAAGACGCGGACGGACTGACGATCACGTCGCTGCAGCGGGATCGCTGGCGAGGGCCGGTGGATGAGTTGCGCGAAAGCGCATCGTGAAGATTGCGCCGCCGCCGGGGGCGTCGCCGATTTCGATTGCGCCGTCATGTTCGTCCATCACCGTCTTGACGATCGACAGGCCGAGGCCCGCGCCGTCGCTGCGGGTCCGGTCGCCGCGCCAGAAGCGTTGGAACACGGCGGCGCGGTCGATAGGCGCGATGCCCGGGCCGTGGTCGCGAATGCTGATGGAGCCGTCACGCCCGACCTCGATGGTGACCGCGGTGCCCGCCGCCGTATGGCGGACGGCGTTTTCGACCAGATTGCGCATCGCGCGCCGCACCATCTCGGCATGGGCGTGGACTTCGGCGGGCGACTCGCCGCCGATCAGTTCGATGTCCTTGCCGGCATCTAGCGCCACCGGGGCCATCTGCTCGATGATCTCGACGGCGATCTGCGACAGATCGACGACCTCGGACGGATCGATCCGCATGCCGTCGAGCTCGGCGACGTCGAGCAATTGCGCGACGATGCGGCTCATGGTCTCGATGTTGCGGCGCAGATCCTTGTTGTCCTGCGCGGCGCCGAGCGTTTCGATCCGCGCATTCAGGATCGCCAGCGGCGTGCGCAATTCGTGCGCGGCATCGGCGGTGAAGCGGCGCTGTTCGCGATAGCCGTGCTCGAGCCGGTCGAACGCCTGGTTCACCGCTGCGACCAGCGGCTGCACTTCGCGCGGAATGCCGACGGCCGGCAGGCGGATGCCGGCCCGCGCCGGTCCGATCGCGGCAGCGCGCTCCGAGGCGTCGACCAGCGGCCGCATGGCGCGGCGAAAGATCACGATGTCGATCGCGAGTAACAGCAGCAGGGTCGGCAGCGTGATCCAGCCGACGGTGCGGAAGAAGTCGGCGACGATGTCGTCGGTGATGACGTCGCGATGCGACAGATCTTCGGCGACCTGAATGGTCAGCACGTGGCCGCCGATCGTCCGGGTGATGCCGTCACCGGTGAAGATATCTTTGCCCGGCAGCGGCGCGGAAGTTGTTGCCGAATTTTTCCTCGGGAGCGGCAGCAATGGCGTGGCGCTACCGTTCGAGCTGAACAGCACTTTTCCGGACGCGTCGATGATCGCATAGGCGTAGCGGCCATAGGCCGCCGAGTACAGGTCTCGGAGATCTTGCGGCAAGTCCAGCGTGAGATGTCCGTCGGCATCAGGCGCGATATGTTGGGCGACGACTTCGGCTTGGCGCCGCATCGTCTGTTCGTGCAGCCGGTCGACCTCGCGGCCGAGCAGCCAAACCAGAATCAGCGGCAGGATCACAGCGGTGATCGTCAGCGCGACCGTGTGCAGCAGCAGCACGCGGAAGGCGAGCGAGCCTCGGCGCAGCACTTACTTCGCCTCCGACAGCAGATAACCGACGCCGCGGATCGTGCGAATCTCGACCGTGGCAGCGAAGGCGTCGAGCTGCTTGCGCAGCCGCGACACATAGACCTCGATGGCGTTCGACGCGACCTCGCCGGTGAGGCCGAACATGTGGTCCTCGATGGCTTTCTTCGGCACGACGCGGCCCTGCCGGCGCAGCAGGATTTCGAGCACCGTGAGTTCTCGCGCCGAGAGCAGTCGCGGCTCGCCGCCGATGAAGACTTGCCGACTCTCCGTATCGTAGGTGAGGTTCGCCAAGCTGAGCGACCGGCCGAGCAGTTGTCCCGGCCGGCGCAGAATCGCCTGAAGGCGCGCGACGAGCTCTTCGATTGCGAAGGGCTTGACCAGATAATCGTCCGCTCCATTCTTCAGTCCGGCGACGCGGTCGTCGAGACCGCTGCGCGCCGTCAGGATCAACACGGGGATCGGCTCTTCTTTGGCGCGCAGCTCACGTAGTAGCGCCATGCCGTCGCCGTCGGGCAGGCCTAGATCGAGGATCAGCGCGAGATAGCCGACGCCGGCGAGCGCCAGGCGTGCATCGCCGAGCCCGTTCACTACGTCCAGCTCGTAGCCCGATGCCGCAAGACCGCGCGAAATCAGGCCGGCCAGTTCGTTGTTGTCCTCGACGATCAGGATGCGCATGTGCAGCTATTGAGTGGTGGCGCGTTCTACTAACACGGGGAGGTGCACAAGATAATCCTTAAACCGGCAGTCACGCGTAAGGGCACGGGGAGCAATTGCAGGGTTGTAAGGTGCATGTAAGCTTGCACTGCTAGTGCAATCTTCCAGTAATTGGGCCGACACGCCGGTCCGATTTTGGCCGAAACAGGTTGGCAATGGCGCGTCGCTGGCAACGCCCGGTTCTGTTCGCTTGCGTCGCGCTGATCGCGGCGGTCATCGTGGCCGGGCTGCACAGGAGTGGTTTAGGTCGCGATGTCGGTGCCGATACGGTCGCTGTCGCCTCGCCCGAGCATGATGGCGTCGACCTGCAACGTCAGACGGTGGCGCTGTCGGCCAAGCAGGTCGACGCGGTGACGATCGAGCCGGTTGAGAAACGCTCCTTCCGCATCACCAAGGATGCGGTCGGCACCATTGCGTACAACGAGAACTTGCTCGTCCAGGTTTTCACCCCCTACGCCGGCCGCATCATCAACGCGTCCGCCAACATCGGCGATCAGGTCAAGGCCGGTGCGCCGGTGTTCACGATCGACAGCCCGGACCTGCTTCAGGCGGAATCGACGCTTCTCGCCACTGCGGGCGTGCTGGAGTTGCAGAACCGCGCGCTCGGCCGCTTGCGCCAATTGCTGAAGATCGGCGGCATATCCCAGCGCGAAGTCGATCAGGCCACGTCGGATCAGCAGACGGCCGAAGGCAACTACAAGGCCGCCCGCGATGCGGTGCGCATTTTCGGCAAGACCGATGCGGAGATCGACCGGGTGATCGCCGAGCGCAAGGTGGATTCGACCCTGATCGTGCGTAGCCCCGTCGATGGACAAGTGACGGCCCGTAGCGCCGCACCGGGTCTCTACGTCCAGCCCGGCAATGCGCCGGCACCGCTGACATTGGCGAATCTGTCGCTGAAATGGATGGTCGCCAACGTGGTCGAGACCGACGCGCCGTCGTTCAAACTCGGCCAGCCGGTCGAGGTGAAGGTCGCGGCTTTCCCCGATCGCATCTTTCGCGGCCGGATCACGACGCTCGGCGCCAGTATCGATTCGAACACGCACCGCCGCATGGTGCGGAGCGAGATCGAGGACCCGTCGAATCTGTTGCTGCCCGGGATGCTGGCGACGTTCTCGATCGACGTCGGTCCGCCGGTGACGTCGCCGGCGCTGAAGATGGACGCGGTGGTGCGCGAGGGCGACGGCACGATGTCGATCTGGGTGACGCGCGATCGCCGTGTGTTCGAGCGGCGCACCGTGAAGATCGGCGTCGCGCAGGACGGCCGCCGGCAGATTCTCGAAGGCGTCGCGCCGGGCGAGCTCGTCGTCACCAGCGGCGCGATATTCCTGAGCAACAAGCTCGCCAACGCGGCCAGCAGCTAGGCGGTCCGCGTGCTCAAGGGCCTCATCGCATTCTGCCTGACCCGGAAGGCGATCATCGTGCTGGCGCTGATCGTGTTCGTCGGTGCCGGCATCGCCGCCTTCATGCGGCTGAATGTCGAGGCCTATCCCAACCCGGCGCCGGTGATCCTGGAGATCACCGCGCAGGCGCCCGGTCTGTCGGCCGAGGAGATGGAGAAGTACTACACGATCCCGATGGAGGTCGGGCTCTATCCGACGCCGGGGGTCGAGACGATCCGCTCGACGTCGTTCTACGGCCTGTCGTTCGTCCGCGTCACTTTTCGCTACGGCATCGACTACTATTTCGCGCTGACGCAGACTACCAACTCGATCACCCAGAACATCACGCTGCCGAACAATCTGGTGCCGACCATCCAGCAATCCAGTCTGGTCGGCGAGATCTATCGCTATCAGCTCGTCGGCCCGCCGAATTACGGCCTGACCAATCTGCGCACCGTGCAGGACTACGTCGTGGCGCGGCGGTTGATGACCGTGCCGGGCGTGGTGCAGATCAATGCCTGGGGCGGCACCACCAAGCAGTTTAACGTCGATGCCGATCTGCAGAAACTCGAATCCTACAACATCACCGTCCCGCAACTGGTCACGGCGCTCGGCAACGCCAACATCAATGTCGGCGCCCGCGAGATCAGCATCGGCCAGCAATCGGTCAACATCCGCGGCATCGGCCTGATCGACAGCGGCGGCGACGATTCGATCGCGGGTGGCTACAAGGTCAAAGACATCGAAAATGTCGTTCTGACGCAGTCGGGAGGGCTGCCGATCCAAGTCAAGGACGTGGCCAAAGTCTCGGTGGGGTTCGTGCCGCGGCTCGGCATCGCCGGGCGCGACAAGAGCGACGACGTCGCCGCCGCCATCGTGGTGATGGGGCGCACGCAGCACACCAACGACATCGTCCCCAAGGTGAAGCAGGAAGTCGCAAGGCTCAACAGCGACGGCAGCCTGCCGCCCGGCGTGAAGATCGTGCCGTATTACGACCGCAGCGTGCTGGTCGCGGTGACGACCCACACGGTGCTGCACAATCTGATCTTCGGCTGCCTGCTGGTGTTCTTTATCCAGTGGATCTTCCTCGGCGATCTGCGCAGCGCGCTGATCGTCAGCGCCAATATTCCGTTCGCGTTGTTCTTCTCGATCATCATCCTGGTACTGCGCGGCGAGGATGCCAATCTGCTGTCACTCGGCGCGGTGGATTTCGGCATCATCGTCGATAGCGCCGTGATCATGATGGAGAACGTCTTCCGTAATCTGCAGTCTCCCGCGGTTCAGCAATTGCGCATGCTGGCCGTGCTGGATGCGGGCAGCCGCGATTCAATGACCGAGCCGTCGCCCGAACGGCCGGTGTGGACCGAGCGGCTGAAGATGATCTTCGCCAGCGCCTTGCAGGTCGACAAGGCGGTGCTGTTCACCGCCGCCATCACGGTGACGGCGTTCGTGCCGCTGTTCACCATGCAGGGCGTCGAAGGCCAGATCTTCGGGCCGATGGCGCGGACTTACGGCTATGCGCTGGCCGGCGCGCTGATCGCCACCTTCACGGTGACGCCGGTGCTGGCCGCGCTGCTGCTGCCGGCGCATGTCGAGGAGCACGAGACGCGGATCGCCAGCGCTCTGCGCCGATTGTATCAGCCGGTGCTGCGCTGGTCGCTGGCGCGGGTGAAGCTCGCGGTCATCGCCGGGCTGGTGTTTCTCGCTGTCGCCGGATTGGCGGCGACGCGGCTCGGTAGCGAATTCCTGCCAGCGCTGGAGGAAGGCAATTTCTGGATCCGTGCCGCGATGCCGCCGACGATGTCGCTCGATGCGGGAACGACCTACGTCCGCAAGATGCGCGAGATCCTGCTGCGCCATCCTGAAATCGTTACCGTGGTGTCGCAGCATGGCCGTCCGGACAATGGCAGTGACGCCTCGGCCTTTTCCAATGTCGAGCTGTTCGCCCCGGTGAAGCCGTTCTCGGAATGGCCGAAGGGCCTGACCAAGGACATGCTGGCCGATCAGTTGCAGAAGGAGTTCGACGCCGAACTGCCCGGCGTCACCTTCAACTTCTCGCAGTACATTCAGGACAACATCGAAGAGGCGCTGTCCGGCGTGAAGGGGGCCAACTCGGTCAAGATCGTGGGCCCCAATCTGCAGGTGCTGGAGCAACTCGCCACCAAGGTCATGCAGGAGATGGCGCGGGTCCGCGGCGTCGCCGACCTCGGCGTGTTTCATCTGCTCGGCCAGCCCAATCTCAACATCCGGGTCGATCGCGGGCGCGCGGCGCGCTACGGACTCAACACCGGCGACGTCAATTCGGTTATTCAGGCCGCGGTCGGCGGCAGCACGGCTACGACTGTGCTCGAAGCCGACCGCCAGTTCGCCGTCGTGGTACGGCTCGATCCACGGTTTCGCCAGAGCGTGGACGCGATCCGCGAGTTGAAGGTCGCCTACGCAACGCCGAGCGGGACGAACGCTTACATCCCGCTCAGCGAACTCGCCGATATCTCGCTCGATACCGGCGCGTCGTTCATCTATCGCGAGAAGAGCCAGCGGTACATCCCGATCAAGTTCAGCGTCCGCGGCCGCGATCTCGGCAGTACTGTCGAGGAAGCCCAGAAACGCGTCGCCGAAGCCGTGCAATTGCCGGTCGGCTACCGGCTGATCTGGTCGGGTGAGTTCGACAATCTGCAGGAAGCCAAGCAGCGGCTGATGATCGTCGTGCCGATCACGCTGCTGCTGGTGTTCGTGCTGCTGTACGCGCTGTTCAACACCATCCGCGACAGCCTGCTGGCGCTGGTCGGCATCCCGTTCGCGGCCGGCGGCGGATTGATCGCGCTGTATCTCACCGGGCTCAATTTCAGCGTCTCGGCCGCGATCGGCTTCATCTCGCTGCTCGGCGTCGCGGTGATGGACGGCATTCTCAACATCACCTATGTGCGCGAGCTGCGCGCGACCGGCGTCTCGACCGCGGATGCGGTGCTGCAGGCGTCCGAGCAGCGCATGCGGCCGATGCTGATGACGGCGCTGTCGGCCGGCGTCGGCCTGTTTCCCGCGGCGCTGTCGCACGACATCGGCAGCCAGGTGCAGCGCCCGCTCGCCACCGTCGTGGTCGGCGGCATGTTCATCGGGCCGGTGCTGCTGCTCGTGGTGGCGCCGGCACTCCGCAAGCTCTTCCTGCGCGATCCTGTCCCGGCGCCCGAGCAGAACGCCAGCGCTACGCCGGAGGAGCGGACATGAGCCGCACGAGCGCCGGGCGCAGCCTGATGGCGAGCGCGATCTGCGTGCTGCTTGGGGGCTGCGCGGTCGGTCCGGACTTCACCACCCCCGCAAAACCGCCCCTCGATCGCTACACCGCCGCGCCGCTGCCAGCGGCCGGCGGCAAGCAGGGCGCTGCGCCGTTCGTGGCGGCCGAAGAAATCCCGACGCGGTGGTGGGCGGCGTTTCATTCGGCGCCGCTCGATCGGCTGATCCGAGCGGCGGTGACCAACAATCCGTCGCTGCAGGCCGCCGATGCCGCCCTGAAGCTCGCGCGCTACAATGCTCTGGCGCAGCGCGGCTTGTACTTCCCGCAGGTCGGGGCGAGCTACG
>NZ_BADD01000783.1 GCF_000333455.1 Rhodopseudomonas sp. B29 | reverse complement strand
GGTCATATCGCTTATGTGAAGCAGATCCGCTCCGAAGACGTCGCGGGCCTGTTCCCGCAGGCGCCGGAGATGGCACCCGGCCTGAAACTGTTCGCGCTGCATTCGGCCGATGGTACGCCGATCATGTTGACCGACAGCCTTGAGGCGGCCGTCGCCAACGCGTGGAGCAACGAGCTGCAGACCGTCAGCGTTCACTGACGCAACGCTCAGCTTAGCGCGATCATAACGAGAGTTACGCAACGCGGGTCCGGCTGCCGGGCTCGCGTTTGTTGTTTTGGGAAGAGCGATCAGGCGGCCGTAGCGGGCGGAAGGGCCAGGACCGAGTAGATCGCCTGGGCGTCGCGGGAGGCGCGGAGCTTTTTGGCGACATCGGGGTCGCGCAGCAGGCGGGCGATCCGGGCCAGCGCCTTGAGGTGATCGGCGCCGGCGCCCTCGGGCGCGAGCAGCAGGAAGATCAGGTCGATCGGCTGGCCGTCCATGGCCTCGAAGTCGATCGGCCGCTCCAGCCTCGCGAACAGGCCGAACAGCCGCTCCAGCTTGGGCAGCTTGCCGTGCGGAATCGCCACGCCATAGCCGACCGCGGTGGTGCCGAGCTTTTCGCGCTGCAGCAGGACTTCGAAAACCGTGCGCTCGTTCTGGCCGGTCAGCTCGGCCGCACGGGCCGCAAGCTCCTGTAGCGCCTGCTTTTTGCTGATCACCTTCAACGCCGGGATGACGGCCTCGGGCGCGACCAAGTCGGTAATCGTCATGCGGCCTTCCGAGGGTGAAGAGGGTGGTCGGGGTGAAATAGGAGCGAGGTGGACGTGATCAAGCCTGCGGCCCGGGAGCCGCCGGCGGGCCTCAACACCCGGGCGGAAGCATCCCTGACATCATGCGCCTGACCCAAGTCGCTGGGCTGATCATTGGCTGACCGAAATTGCCTGACCAAGGCCTACCCCTCTTTTGACGGCCCCGAACCCGGGCGCCGCCTGCCGGCGGAAGGCGGCGGACCATAGGCAGAGGCTCCCGCGACCGTCAATGCCGGATCGCGGTTTCCCCTGTGTTGGAACCCGCCTCAGGCGGCATCCAGCGCCGGCGGGTCGATCCAGCCGATGTTTCCGTCGGAGCGGCGATACGCGATGTTCACCCGGCCGGAGCCGCCATGGAGGAATACCAGCACCGGGGCGCCGGTGAGGTCGAGCTCCATGACGGCCTCGCTGACCGACAGCCGCTTCAGCGCCGTCGTCGCCTCGGCGATGATCACCGGATTATAGGCTTCCTCGTGAGGCGCTTCGTCACCCGGAGCTTCGATCACGTAGCTCGTGGCATCGACGCCCGGCAGGCTGAGTTCGGCCCGGGCGGTGGCCTCGGCGTGCGCCTTGCGGGCGGAGCGATCCTTCAGGCGGCTCTTGTAGCGGCGCAGGCGCTTCTCGATCTGCAGCAGCGCCTGATCGGCGCTCGCATAGGCGTCGGCGGCATTCGACTCGGCTTCCAGCGTGATTCCGGAATCGAGGTGCAGTGCACAATCAGTGCGGAAGCCGAAGCCGTCCTTGCTGAGCGTGATGTGCCCCGAATAGTTGCCGTCGAAGTACTTGCGCAGAACCTCCTCGGTGCGGTCGCTGACGCGTGTGCGCAGCGCTTCGCCGACACTGATGCTTTTGCCGGAGACGCGGAAGGTCATGGGATGCCTCTATTCATGGTGGGGGACCGAGTCTAGTCGGAGCGGCGCGCCGCAATCAAGCGGGCGCTGTGTCGCGCGAACGGTCGGCAGAGCCGAGTGTGGTGCCGAGCATGCTCTGCTTGTCGCGCCGGCGTTGCACCGAAGAGGGGATTCGCATTGCCTCGCGGTATTTCGCAACGGTGCGCCGCGCAATATCGATGCCGGTCTCGCGCAGCCGTTCGACGATAGTATCATCCGACAAGATGGCCGATGGATCTTCGCCGTCGATCAATTGCCGGATGTGATGGCGAACCGCCTCGGCCGAATGCGCTTCGCCGCCGTCGGCAGAAGCGATCGAGGCGGTGAAGAAGTACTTCAGCTCGAAGGTGCCGCGATTGGTCGCCATGTATTTGTTGGCGGTGACGCGCGACACGGTCGATTCGTGCATCTGGATGGCGTCGGCGACGGCCTTCAAATTCAATGGCCGCAGATGCGCGACGCCGTGCGTGAAAAAACCGTCCTGCTGGCGCACGATCTCGGTCGCGACCTTGAGAATGGTGCGAGCGCGCTGATCGAGCGCGCGGACCAGCCAGGTGGCATTCTGCAGGCAGTCCGAGAAGTACGACTTGTCGCCGTCCTTGCGAATCGTCTTCGACAGCTCCGAGTAGTAGGTCTGATTGACCAGCACCTTCGGCAGCGTGTCGCTGTTGAGTTCGACCAGCCAGCCGCCGTCGGGACCGGGACGGACGAACACGTCGGGCACCACGGTCTGCACCCGCGACGAGCCGAACTTCAGGCCAGGCTTGGGATCGAGGTGACGGATTTCGCCGATCATGTCGGCGAGGTCTTCGTCATCGACGCCGCAGATCTTGCGTAAGCTGGCGACATCGCGCCTGGCAAGCAGGTCGAGATGCTCGACCAGCGCCTGCATGGCCGGATCGTAGCGATCGCGCTCGCGCAGCTGGATGGCCAGGCATTCGCTCAGATTGCGGGCGCAGATGCCGGGCGGGTCGAAGGTCTGCAACACGCCGACGACGGCTTCGACGTCCGCCATGCTGGTGCCGAGTCGCTCGGCGACATCGGCCAGATCGGCCGGCAAGTAACCGGCGTCGTCGACCATGTCGATCAGATACTGGCCGATCATGCGCTGCGACGGCGCGGTGATGGCGACTGCGAGTTGTTCGGCCAGATGATCGGCGAGCGACGTCTCGGCGGCCACGAAGGCTTCGAGATTGTAGCCTTCGTCCGACGAGGCGCCGCCGCCCCATTCGGTGTAGCCGGCGGGCGCGATATCCTGCGCGGCGCGCGCGGCCGCCTCGGCCGGCTCCTCGGGGAAGACGTTCTCCATGCCGGTATCGAGCGTCTGCTCGATGTCGCTGCGGCTCCCGAGGTCGCGGTGCATCCAGTCTTCGGCGCCCGGCTCGAACGCGCTGGGCGCGCCGCCCTCGCCGAAATCAGCCGCTTCGCCGCCGCCACCATCGTCGCCGGCGCTGTACTCGCCGCTGCTGTCAGCGGTTTGTTCGCCGGAGACCGGCGGCTCGGCATTGTCACTGGCGCGATCGAGCAGCGGGTTCTTTTCGATCTCGTCCTCGACGAACGCCGCCAGATCGAGATTTGACAATTGCAGCAGCTTGATCGCCTGCATCAGCTGCGGCGTCATCACCAGCGACTGCGATTGTCTGAACTCGAGGCGTTGCGTCAGGGCCATGTGTCAGGGGCCGTGGGTGCAAGTGTGGGACAAGAGCGGGGCCAAGTTGGTCCGTTTCTTGCTTGTCCCTCCTGCTTACGCCTTTCCGAGACGGATGTACACGTCTTGACGATTGGAAATTCGGCCTAAGGCGATCCGTACGAATACGGAATTCCAATCCTTCGAAGCGCTCGGGTGCAGGAATACCCCGACGGAGCTCCGGAGGCATGATCATGCCGCGGGCCGCTGCCGACTGCAACAGGCTTACAGGCGGAATTCTTCGCCGAGGTAAAGACGTCGCACGTCCGGGTTGTTGACGATGTCCTCCGGACTACCTTCGGTCAGGATCTCGCCCGCATAGACGATGTAGGCGCGGTCGGTGAGGCCGAGCGTTTCGCGGACGTTGTGGTCGGTAATCAGCACGCCGATGCCGCGGTTGGTCAGGTGCCGCACCAGATCCTGAATGTCGCCGACCGCGATCGGGTCGATACCGGCGAACGGTTCGTCGAGCAGCATGTAGTTCGGCCGGCTCGCCAGCGCGCGGGCGATTTCGACGCGGCGCCGCTCGCCGCCCGACAGCGCGATCGACGGGGATTTGCGCAGCCGCTCGATGTTGAACTCGTGCAGCAGATTGTCGAGCTCCGCCTCACGTTTGCGCTTGTCGGGCTCGACCGCTTCGAGCACCGCGCGGATGTTCTGTTCGACCGAGAGGCCGCGGAAGATCGAGGCTTCCTGCGGCAAGTAACCGATGCCGAGCCGGGCGCGCTGATACATCGGCAGCTTGGTGACGTCGTGGCCGTCGAGTTCGATGGCACCGCGATCCGCCTTGATCAGTCCGGTGATCATGTAGAACACCGTGGTCTTGCCGGCGCCGTTGGGGCCGAGCAGACCGACGGCCTCGCCGCGGCGGACATAGATGCTGACGCCGCGCACGATCTTGCGGCTGCCGAAGCTCTTCTCGATGGCGTGCACGGCCAGATAGCCGGCCGGAGTCGGCGCCGCTTGAACCGGGCGACGCGGCCGCGGCTGCGGCGGCTGGGCGCGGGGGTCGAGCGTGGCTTCGCGGGCGAGCGGCGGCGCGTCGCGCATCGGGGTGGCGATCAGGTCGCCGACCTCGGCGCCGTAGCCGGTGATGTCGGCGCGCGGCCGCGCGAAGCCGGGCCGCTGCTTGGCCGGCCGCTTGCGGAACATGCTGAGGAGATCCACCATCCGGTCTACCGATCCGGCCGCGCCGGCCCGGCGCTGCTCACGCCGACCCGACTACAGCGCATCGCGGCCCGC
>NZ_BADD01000784.1 GCF_000333455.1 Rhodopseudomonas sp. B29 | reverse complement strand
AAGCCGGGCACGCTCGGGCGCGCAAGCTACGCTCGGTAGCCCGGAAACCTATCGTGGCGAAGCAAGCGAAGGCTGCCGCGGCGTAGCCCGAAGGGCGAAGCCGGGCACGCTCGGCCGCGCAAGCTTCGGCTTGGCAAGTCCAGCATACTTGTAGTGAAGCGAGCGAAGTTAGGCGCGTTCGGCTAGGCGATCATCGGCTCCGAGCCCACCGGCTCCAATTTTTTAGAAGAATGCGATTTTGAAGAACTGCTGCGTCCAGGAGCGGCGGATGAAGTTTGTCTACATTTTACAAAGCGACGATGCCGAGCATTTCTACGTCGGCCTCACCGATGATATTTCCCGTCGCCTGGAAAAGCACAACGCCGGCGAGGTGCCGCACACCTCCAAATTCCGGCCTTGGCACATCAAGACTTACGTGGCGTTCGCCGACGCACGCCAAGCGGTAGCGTTCGAGCGCTACCTTAAGTCAGCGTCTGGCCGGGCATTTGCCAAGAAGCGGTTGTGACCGATAGATTGGGCCTCCCACCCAAAGCTTCGACAAGAAAGCCCTGATGATTCCTCCCCAGATGTCCGGCGCTATTGCCGGTTTGCGCGTGATCGATTTGTCGCGTGTGCTCGGCGGCCCGTATTGCACCCAGATCCTCGCTGATCACGGTGCCGATGTGATCAAGGTCGAACCGCCGGCCGGCGACGAGACTCGCGACTGGGGCCCGCCCTTCCACGACGACGATGCGGCGTATTTCATCGGCACCAACCGTAACAAGCGTTCGATCGGCCTCGACCTCGCGTCCGAGGGCGGCCGCGCCGTGCTGATGAAGATGCTCGAAGACGCCGACGTCATGATCGAGAACTTCAAGCCCGGCACGCTCGACAAATGGGGCATCGGCAACGACGTGCTGCGGGCGAAATTTCCGCAGCTGGTGCATTGCCGGATCTCCGGCTTCGGCGGCGATGGCCCGCACGGCGGCCACCCTGGCTACGACGCGATCATCCAGTCGATGGTCGGGCTGATGGAATCGACCGGCACGCCCGAGAGCGGCCCGACCCGCATCGGCGTCGCCCTGGTCGACATGGCGACCGGTCTCTACGCCTGCACCGGCATCCTGATGGCCCTGCTCGAGCGGCAGAAGTCCGGGCTCGGCCAGTTCGTCGAAGCGACGCTGTTCGAAACCGGTCTCGCCATCATGCATCCGCACGCCGCGAACTTCTTCATTCACGGCAAGCCGCCGGCGCGTACCGGCAACGAGCATCCGAATCTCTATCCGTATTCGGTGTTCCCAGCGCGCGACGGCAACATCTTCATGGGCGTCGGCAACGACGGCACGTTCCGCAAGCTGTGCCGCGAACTCGGCCGGCCGGAGCTCGGCACCGATCCGCGCTTCGCGCGCAATCGCGACCGCGTCGTCAATCGCGCCGAGCTGCGTGCGGAACTGGAGGCGATCCTCGCGCATCACGACGCCGAACCGCTGTGCCGCAAGCTCCTCGCCGCCGGTCTGCCGGCCGGGCCGGTGCAGGCGATCGACAAGGCGCTGGCGTCCGATCACGTCAAGGCGCGCGGCGATATCATCGAGAAGGATTGGTACAAAGGCATCGCCTCGCCGATCCGGTTCGATCGGACCAAAGCCAGCCTGCGCCACATCCCGCCGACCTTCAGTCAGCACGCCGATGAAGTGCTCGGCGAGTTCGGCTATTCGGCGGACGACATCGCCAAGCTCAAGGCAGCCGGCACCGTCAGCGGCCCCGAACGCAAGCGCTAGCAGCGAGCGCAGCAGAGTCATGGATCGACTCTGCTGCGCCGCCGCACGGCGCGTTGGTCTTTTTCACCGCTTTGCAGCGGTGCTGCTTCCCCGATACGGTCCTCTCGCCTAGAAGGGTCATGTGACTGTCATCCGGCGCTGCTACCGCGCGCGCACACGAAGATGACCGCTCGGTCGGGAGGTACTTGATGATGTTCCGTTTCAGCCTGACGGCGCTCGCCGCGTCCGTCGCCACGACGCTTGTGCTGGCTTCGCCGGCGCAGGCCGTCACCGAAATTCAGTGGTGGCACGCGATGACCGGCGGCAACAACGACGTCGTCGTCAAGCTCGCCAACGACTTCAACGCCTCGCAGAGCGACTACAAGGTCGTCCCGACCTACAAGGGCAGCTATCCGGACACGATGAATGCCGGCATCGCGGCGTTCCGGGCCGGCAACGCGCCGGCCATCATGCAGGTGTTCGAAGTCGGCACCGCCACCATGATGGCGGCCACCGGCGCGGTTAAGCCGGTTTACAAGCTGATGCAGGAGACCGGCGAGAAGTTCGATCCGAACGCCTATCTGCCGGCGATCACCGGCTACTACTCGACCTCGAAGGGTGAAATGCTGTCGTTCCCCTTCAACTCGTCGTCGATGGTGATGTGGATCAATCTCGACGCGCTGAAGAAGGCCGACATCGCCGAGATTCCGAAGACCTGGCCCGAGGTGTTCGACGACGCCAGGAAGCTCAAGGCCGCCGGCTACGCCACCTGCGGCTTCTCGACCGCCTGGGTCACCTGGGCCAATCTCGAGCAGCTCTCGGCCTGGCACAACGTGCCGCTGGCCAGCAAGGCCAACGGCCTCGACGGCTTCGACACCAAGCTCGAATTCAACGGCCCGCTGCAGATCAAGCATCTCGAAAAGCTGATCGAGCTGCAGAAGGACAAGACCTACGATTACTCCGGCCGCACCAACACCGGCGAGGGTCGATTCACCTCCGGCGAGTGCCCGATCTTCCTGACCTCGTCGGGCTTTTTCGGCAACGTCAAGAACCAGGCCAAGTTCAATTGGACCAACGCGCCGATGCCGTACTACCCGGACGTCAAGGATGCGCCGCAGAATTCGATCATCGGCGGGGCCTCGCTGTGGGTGATGGGCGGCAAGACGCCGGAGGAATACAAAGGCGTCGCCAAGTTCCTCGCCTTCCTGTCGGATACCGACCGCCAGGTCGCGATCCACAAGGCCTCGGGCTATCTGCCGATCACCAAGGCGGCCTACGAGAAGGCCAAGGCCGAGGGCTTCTACAAGGACCAACCCTATCTCGAAACGCCCATCAAGGAACTGACCAACAAGCCGCCGACCGAAAATTCCCGCGGCCTGCGCCTCGGCAACATGGTCCAGCTCCGCGACGTCTGGGCCGAAGAAATCGAGCAAGCCCTCGCCGGCAAGAAGACCGCCAAGGAAGCCCTGGACGCCGCGGTGACCCGCGGCAACACGATGCTGCGGCAGTTCGAGAAGACGGCGGTGAGGTAGTTGCTCACACCGCGCTCTCTTCCTCCCCTCCCCCCGCCCTTGCGGCGGGGAGGGGTCGGGGGTGGGGGGAAGTCCAAGGCACGAAAGCCGATGGCACGCACCGTCGATCACCGCGTCCAAAGAGCCCGGAGCCTTCGTCGAAATCCGACGGACGCCGAGCGCAAGCTGTGGCAGCAACTACGCCAGCCAGCGTTCGCCAAAGCGCACTTCCGTCGCCAAGCCACCATTGGTCCCTACTACGCCGACTTCGCCTCTCACACCCTCCGTCTGGTGATCGAAGTCGACGGCGGTCAGCACGACGGATCGGGCTCTGATATCGTTCGAACCGACTATCTCAATGCTGCCGGCTATCGCGTGCTCAGGTTCTGGAACAACGATGTGCTGAACAATATCGACGGCGTGATGCAGACGATCACAAACGCCGTGCGCGCTGCTCCCCCCACCCCCGACCCCTCCCCGCCGCAAGAGCGGGGGGAGGGGAGTTAGCCATGCAGAAGAACGCCGTCTTCCAATCGAAATTCCTGCCCTATCTGCTGGTGCTGCCGCAGCTGGCTGTGGTGCTGGTGTTCTTTTATTGGCCGGCCGTGCAGGCGGTGATCCAGTCGTTCCTGCTGCAGGATGCGTTCGGGTTGTCGACCGTGTTCGTGTGGTTCGAGAATTACAAGGAGCTGCTGGCCGACCCTGATTATTTCGCCGCCATCCTGCGCACCTTCGCGTTCTCGTTCGCGATCGCGCTGGCGTCGTTGTCGCTGGCGCTGCTGCTTGCCGCGATGGCGGACCGGCCGCTGCGCGGGTCGATGTTCTATCGCACGCTGCTGATCTGGCCCTATGCGGTGGCGCCGCCGGTGGTCGGCGTGCTGTGGGTGTTCATGCTCAATCCGTCGCTCGGGGTGATCGCGCACGGGCTGCGCAATCTCGGCGTCGACTGGAATCCGCTGCTCGACGGCAATCAGGCGGCGACGCTGATCATCCTCGCCGCGGCGTGGAAGCAGATCTCCTACAATTTCCTGTTCTTCCTCGCCGGGCTGCAGGCGATTCCATCGAGCGTGATCGAGGCGGCGGCGATCGACGGCGCGCGGCCGATGCGACGGTTCTGGACCATCGTCTTTCCGCTGCTGTCGCCGACCATCTTCTTTCTGATCGTCGTCAACATCGTCTACGCGTTCTTCGAAACGTTCGGCATCATCGACACCATCACGCGCGGCGGACCCGCGAAAGCGACCGAGACGCTGGTCTACAAGGTGTATAGTGACGGCCTGCTCGGCGGCAATCTCGGTAGCTCGGCAGCGCAGTCGGTGATCCTGATGGGTATCGTCATCGCGCTAACGGCGTTCCAGTTTCGCTTCGTCGAGCGCAAAGTGAACTACTGATGGTCGAGCACCGCCGCTTCGGAAACCTGCTGCCGCACGCCATCCTGTGGGCCGGCGTGCTGATCGTGGCGTTCCCGGTATATCTGGCCTTCGTGGCCTCGACCCAGGACAACGCCAGCATCGCCAACGGCCAGATGTCGCTGCTGCCGGGCGGCCATTTCCTCGAGACCTATTACCAGACGCTGTTCGTCGGTACTTCGGGCACCACCCGCGAGCCGGTCGGCACGATGCTGTTCAACTCCTTCGTGATGGCCATGATGGTGGCGGTCGGCAAGATCGCGATCTCGCTGATCTCTGCCTATGCGATCGTGTATTTCCGTTTTCCGTTCCGGATGACGATCTTCTGGATCATCTTCATCACGCTGATGCTGCCGGTCGAAGTCCGCATCTATCCGACCTACAAGATCGTCGCCGACCTCAATCTGCTCGACAGCTATGCGGGCCTGACGCTGCCGCTGATCGCGTCCGCGACCGCGACGCTGCTGTTCCGGCAATTCTTCATGACGGTGCCGGATGAGTTGCTCGAAGCGTCGCGGATCGACGGCGCCGGGCCGCTGCGGTTCTTCTGGGATACGCTGCTGCCGCTGTCGCGCACCAACATGGCGGCGCTGTTCGTGATCCTGTTCATTCTCGGCTGGAATCAATATCTCTGGCCGCTGCTGATCACCACGCGCGACGACATGCAGACCATCCAGGTCGGCATCCGCAAGATGATCGTGACGTCGGATGCGCTCACCGAGTGGCCGATCGTGATGGCGACCGCGGTTCTGGCGATGCTGCCGCCGGTCGCCGTGGTGGTGCTGATGCAGAAGCTGTTCGTGCGCGGACTGGTCGAGACGGAGAAGTAATCGTGGCCGACGTCGTTCTCCGTAATGTCCGCAAGACCTATCCGGGCGGCTTCGAGGCCATCAAGGGCGTCGATTTCGCGGTCGGTGACGGCCAGTTCTGCGTGCTGGTCGGCCCTTCCGGCTGCGGCAAGTCCACGCTACTGCGGATGGTCGCGGGGCTGGAGACGATCACGGCGGGCGAGATCGACATCGGCGGCCGTGTCGTCAACCAGGTCGAGCCGGCCGACCGCGACATCGCCATGGTGTTCCAGAACTACGCGCTCTATCCACATATGAGCGTCTACAACAACATGGCCTATGGGTTGCGCAACCGCGGCATGGCGAAGCCGGAGATCGACGCGCGGGTTCAGGAGGCGGCGCGCATCCTCGAACTCGGCTCCATGCTTCAGCGCAAGCCGCGGCAACTGTCCGGCGGCCAGCGCCAGCGTGTGGCTATGGGCCGCGCCATCGTACGCCAGCCCAAGGTCTTCCTGTTCGACGAGCCGCTGTCCAATCTCGACGCCAAGCTCCGCGTCGCGATGCGGGTCGAGATCCGCAAGCTGCAGCGCCGGCTGGCCACGACCGCAATCTACGTCACCCACGACCAGCTCGAGGCGATGACGCTGGCGGATATCCTGGTGGTGATGAATGGCGGCGTGGTCGAGCAGATCGGCTCGCCGCTGGACGTCTACGCCAAGCCGGCCACGACCTTCGTGGCGTCCTTCATCGGGGCGCCGCCGATGAACCTGATCCCGATGGCGGGAGGACAGCTGCAGGGCCTCGCAGGAGGCGCTGCGGCCGAGGCGGGCATCCTCGGGGTGCGACCGGAGGATCTGGTGATCGGCGCAGCGCCGGCGGGCGCAGGCGGGCTGTCGCTCGCCCTGACCGTCGAGGCGATCGAGCGGGTCGGGCCGGAAACCTTCGTTTATGGAACCCGGGGCGGCGCCTCGGAGACCGCGGAGGTGGCTGCCAGACCCGGCGAGCTGCCGACGGGCGAGGTCATCGTTCGGGTGCCGGGCCAGACGGCGCCGGCGATCGGCGAGCGGATCACGGTGGCTGCGCCCCGAGCCAGCCTGCATCTGTTCAGCGCCGACGGCCGCCGCCGGCTGGCGATTCCGGCCTAAGCGGCTGGTCCATATCGGGCTTTCGCCACTCCTTGAACCGGCATTCCCTGCTTCCCATATGCTTATTCGACCGGACGGCGCGGTGCCGCCCGATCAGCGGGGTGCCGCAAGGACCCCCTCAAAGTCGCTTCGAGAGGACTTTGTGATGTCTCGTGTTCCTTCGTTGTCCAGTCCGTTTCTGCTCGGATTCGACGAGATCGAGCGTGCGCTCGACCGCGTCGTCAAGGGGGCCGACGGCTACCCGCCGTACAACATTGAGCGCTGCGAACGCGCCAATGGCGACCCCGACAAGCTACGGATCACCCTGGCGGTGGCGGGCTTCACCCGCGACCAGCTCGACGTCACCGTCGAGGAAAACCAGCTCGTGATCCGCGGCCGGCAGCAGGACGACAAGACCCGGCAGTACATCCATCGCGGCATCGCCGCGCGCCACTTCCAGCGCACCTTCGTGCTGGCGGAGGGGATGCAGGTGCTTGGTGCGGATCTGAAGAACGGATTGTTGGCCATCGATCTGGTCCGGCCTGAGCCGGAGCGGGTCATTAAGACAATCGCCATCAACG
>NZ_BADD01000785.1 GCF_000333455.1 Rhodopseudomonas sp. B29 | reverse complement strand
CGACCGACGACGCCTTNATCCGCGAATGCGCAGCGGGCCGGCAACATGCCTGCACGGTCGAAACGGTGATCCGCCGAACGGCGGATCTTTGGACTGAATTTCAGCAAATCATCCGGCCACAGAACGACATCGCGGTCGCAACCGACGACACGATCTTCGTCCAGCCATCATGTGGGCGGTGGAGCGGGCGATCCTCCAATGACGGCGTCGGTTTGGTCCTTTAGACCCGACGCCGGCCCGCTCGAACGGCCTCGACAATATCGATGGCGGCCCGGACGCCGCCTTCTATATCCAAATAGGAATTGTCGAGCAAGACTGCATCCTCGGCCTGTTTTAACGGCGCCGCTGCGCGGTTCTTGTCGCGCTCGTCGCGTTTGAGGATATCGGCCAGGATGGCCCCCTCGTCGGCCGCCTCGCCGCGCGAGCGGGCCTCGAGCGCGCGGCGGTGGGCGCGGACCTCGGGCTTGGCGACCACGAAGATCTTCACGTCGGCGTCGGGACAGATCACGGTGCCGATGTCCCGGCCGTCCAGCACGGCGCCGGGCGGGGCGGCCGCGAAGGTTCGCTGGAAGTCCAGCAGCGCGGCGCGGACGGCCGGATGCGCCGAAACGACCGAGGCAGCCTCGCCGGCGGCCTGCGTCTTCAGCTCCGGATCGTCGAAATGCGCTGGATCCAGGCTCCGCGCCGCTTCCAGCGCGGCGGCTTCGTCCGCGAGGTCGCCGCCGCGGTCCAGCACGGCCTTGCCGACCGCCCGATAGATCAGGCCGGTATCTAAGTGACGGAAGCCATAATGAGCCGCGAGCCGCTTGCCGAGCGTGCCTTTGCCGGATGCCGCCGGACCGTCGATGGCGATGATCATTCTTCGTCGCATTTCCAAAAATTTGGCTCGCCGAGCGCGGCCAGCGCGTCAACCTGAAGCGCCTCGGCGGTCGTTTGCAGCCGTCAAAGACCCGGTATAAACCCGCGATCCGCCGAAGCCAGCCCCCGTCGGCGATGTCGCGTCAATCTCTGCCTGGACCCTTCCTGGATGGCCACACCCGCTTTCGTCAAACGGATTACGCGATCGGACGCGGCCCTGTCGCTCGGCGTCTTCCTGTCGACGATCTATTATCATGTCGTGCTGTGGACCGGCCGCTACGACCGGCAGGCGGCACCGATCGCCGAGCCCTACATTTTGGCGATGTGGCACGGGCGGCTGATCATGGCGCCGATGCTGCGGCCCAAAAGCAAGCCTCTGGTCGCGCTGATCAGCGGACACCGCGACGGCAAGGTGATCTCCAGGGTCGGCGCCGCGTTCGGCATCCAGACGGCAGTCGGGTCGAGTTCGAAGGGCGGCATGCGGGCGGCGCGCGAGATGATGCGGCTCGGGCGCTCCGGTCACAGCCTGTTCGTCACGCCCGACGGCCCGCGCGGTCCCCGCATGCGCATCAACAGTGACGGCATCCTCGATCTGGCGCGGCTCACCGGCCTGCCGATCCTGCCGGTGTCGGTCAGCATGTCGCGCCACAAGCTGTTGCGCAGTTGGGACCGCCTGATGCTGCCGGGACTGTTCGCCAGGATCGCGATCCGCTTCGGCGAGCCCATCGTCGTGGCTGCTGGCTCGGACGTCGCCGAGACTTCCGAGCAGCTCCGTCTCGCGTTGACGGCGGTCCAGCAGCAGGTGGACCGGCTGGTCGGCATCGAGCCGGTCGAGGCGGCTAGCTCGGAGCCTTCTCGAGCTTGATCTTCGATGCCAAGCCGATTGCGTGTTTGATATCGGGAAGAGCGTCCGGATCGACCGCGATCGTATTGCCGGCTTTCAGTGCGATCCGTGCCGGGGTGGCGCCGGAATTGTCGAAGATCCACGCTTGGTCCGCATGTCTCAGAAACCACGGCAGTTGATCCAGTGATCGCTGCCGACGTGATCGGATCTTGGCGGCGGGCACGTTATGGCCGCCTTTCGCTACGCGCAGTTTGACTCGCTCGATGGCGAGTTCGACGGATTGCAACAGCACGTAGATCAGGCGGATTTCGAAGCCGTTGCGCCGCGCGCGCAACACCAACTGACGGTACTTGTCGGTCGATAGCACCGTCTCGACCCCGATCGTCTGGTACGCCGCGATCGAGGCTTCGAGCCAGCTGTAAATCCTCGTCACGGCTTCGACGTTCGCCGCGCGCGCTCTCAACCTTTCGGTCTTCCGGATGCGTGCGGTCAGCAGGTCGGGATTGATGATCCAGACCGATCCGCCAAAGTCTCCGATATCCGTGTCGGTGTAGACGCTGCTCTTGCCTGAACCGTTGGGTCCCGCAACGATCCAGAGCTTTGGTCTATCGGGCCTTCCGCGTGACACGATCCGGAGACCCAAACCGCTCCGTGTTCTCGCGTCGCGCCTTGCTGACGTTCCGGGCGAAAACAGCACTCAAGTCATCGCCGAAGGTGGGGCTGTTGGCGTCGATCGCCCAAACCTTGAATGCCCGCCCTTCGGCGTTGCGAACGCTCTTGGAGGTCACCGAGCCGCCGGGAGCGGCAGACTTCTTGAGGGCCGCCTTTTTTACGGTGAGCTTCCTCGAAGCGTTCTTCTTCGGCGCCAATTTCTTCACGACGACCCGTGGCATCTGTCCCTCCGGACCTCGGAACGAGAGCTGATATCTAACCATGAATGGATGAACCGGAATAGCCGGCTCAGCCGAACTCCGCTCCGAGCCGCCGCATCATCGGGATAAAGTCCGGGAAGCTGGTGGCGATGAAGGTGGTGTCGTCGACGGTGACCGGCTTGTCGGAAGCGAGGCCCATCGCCAGTGCCGACATGGCGATGCGGTGGTCCATGTGGGTGGCGACGATGCCGCCGCCGGGCACATGACCCTTGCCGTGAACGATCAGGTCGTCGTTTTCGATTTCGACCTCGACGCCGCTGACCCGCAGCATCTCAGCGGTCGCTTCGAGGCGATCGGATTCTTTGACGCGTAGCTCCTTGAGGCCGCGCATCACCGTGGTGCCTTCGGCGAAGGCTGCCGCCACGCCCAGCACCAGATATTCGTCGATCATCGACGGCGCGCGCTCGGGCGGCACTTCGACGCCCTTGAGACGCGAGGCCCGCACGCGGAAGTTCGCCATCGGCTCGCCAGCGTCGCCGCGGACGTCGGTCTCTTCGATCGAGGCGCCCATCTCGCGCAGGGTAGCGATCAGGCCGGTGCGCAGCGGATTGGTCATGACGTCGGTCAGCACGATGTCAGAGCCCGGCACGATCAGCGCCGCCACCATCGGAAAGGCCGCCGAGGACGGATCGGCCGGCACCACCACCGGCGCGCCGCGCAGCTCGGGCTGGCCGGTCAGCGAAATCTTGCGGCCGTGCGCGCCCTCCGGCTCGGTGACGATCTCGGCCCCGAAATGCTTCAGCATGAGTTCGGTGTGGTCGCGGCTGGCTTCGCTCTCGATCACCGTGGTGACGCCGGGCGCCGCCAGCCCGGCCAGCAGCACAGCGGATTTGATCTGCGCTGACGCCACCGGGGTTCGGTAAACGATTGGTAAAGGCTCGCGGGCGCCCTGCAGGGTCAGCGGCAGGCGGCCGCCCTCCGCACTGGAGACCACCTTGGCGCCCATCAGCGCCAGCGGATCGACGATCCGGCGCATCGGGCGCGAGCGCAGCGAGGCGTCGCCGTCGAACGTGGCGGTGATCGGCGCGCCGGCCACGGCGCCCATCACCAGCCGGCAGCCGGTGCCGGAATTGCCGAAGTCGAGCGGGGCGTCCGGCTGGGCGAAGCCGGCAACGCCGACGCCGTGCACGCTCCAGGCGCAATCACCGGTGCGTTCGACCTTGGCGCCGAGCGCCCGCATCGCCTTGGCAGTATTCAGGACGTCCTCGCCCTCCAGCAGGCCGGAAATCCGGGTCTCACCGACCGCCAGGGCGCCGAGAATCAGGGCGCGGTGGGAGATCGATTTGTCACCCGGCACACGGGCGGTGCCCTTCAGCGCGGCGCTCTTGCGCGCCTGGAGCGGCGCCGGTGGGCTCGTATGGGTCAAGATGAAGGTCCTTCGCTGCGGGCCGGAGGCCTCGCAATCGCACGTCCGATGGGTACAAACCGCTATTGACAGCGGCGCCCCAACTAGCCAAGTGAAGCACCGTTTTTCAAGAAATCCCAAGGTTGCACAAGTGGCGAAATCCGAGCTCGGAACCAAGCGCGTCTGCCCGACGACGGGCAAGAAGTTCTACGATCTCAACAAGTCTCCGGTGATCTCGCCCTATACCGGGGAAGTGGTGCCGATCGCGCCGGTGGCCGGAACGCGCGGCCGCGCCGATCAGCGCGCCGCCGCCACCCCGGACGAAGCGCCCGAGGCGATGGAGTCGGAAGAGCTGGTGTCGCTCGAAGAGGCCGATGCCGAGGAGAACTCCGGCAAGGTCAAGGCCGTGGTGCCGGAATCCGAAGACGATATCGAACTCGACGACACAATCGAGGACGATGACGACGATTCGACCTTCATCGCCGACGAAGAAGAAGGGGATGAAGACGTCACTGACATTATTGGTGACGTTTCTGGCGATGAGGAGACTTGAGATCGTCGCCGATCTGTGATCAACGAATGTCCCCGCGGCTGATTTGGCCGCGGACCCAGGGTTAAGGGGCCATAGCTCAGCTGGGAGAGCGCTTGCATGGCATGCAAGAGGTCGGCGGTTCGATCCCGCCTGGCTCCACCAGCCTTCGCTGCTTCG
>NZ_BADD01000786.1 GCF_000333455.1 Rhodopseudomonas sp. B29 | reverse complement strand
GTCGAGATCGATGCACCCCCGANGGAAGCGCGGCAGTTCTTCGGTCTTCCGGACGTGCAGCCCATGCAGACGGCGGTGATGGACAAGCTGCAGGAGCAGATGCTGACCAATATCGAGAAGGTCTCGCCAGAAGCGCTGATGAAGACCTGGTTCACCTTCGATCCCAAGCTCGCCGAGCGCTTCGGCGAGATGTTCATCTCGATGACCGGTCTGGGCAGCGCGCTCACCAAGGACAAGAAGTAGTCTGGAGCCCCCTTGGATCTCGCGGGTCCGTGGGGGCCAATTCACGGTCGGTTTGCCGGCCCGGTTTGACGCTCGCCGGTGTCCGGCCCCCAAATCCATCGTCGAAGGTCGATATATTGCATTGCAACATTGATATTGCAGTGCAACATAAGAGGAGCTATATTCACGGTACCCCGGGCCAAGTGATGGACGGGACGAGACCATAGCTCAGACCTCGAGGATGGAGACGACCATGACTTACGAAAATACCGAGAGCCACGGCCAAGGCCAGGCTGAAGCCGTGATCGAGAACGTCAAGCAGGCGTTTGAGCCGTTCACCAACGCGTTCAAGAACCTGCAGGGCTTCGATGTGCCGGAAGCGACCCGCGACTTCGTCAAGCGCGCCGCCGGCACCGCCAAGGAGAAGGCCGCCGACCTTCACGCCGGCACCGAGAAGGTGACCAGCGTGATCGAAGACGCCGTCGCCAGCTCGGTCAGCGAAGCCGCCAAGATCAGCCGCAACGTCCAGCAGGCGCTGCGCGACGACGCCGAGACCTTCTTCAACGGCATCGATCGTCTGGCCTCGGCCAAGTCGGGAACGAAGCGGGCAGATCCAGTCCGTCTGTC
>NZ_BADD01000787.1 GCF_000333455.1 Rhodopseudomonas sp. B29 | reverse complement strand
ATTCGGCCGCCTGGGTGAAATCCTGGAGCAGCCGCGCAAATTCGTCGCCCGTCATACAGCCTCCCATCGC
>NZ_BADD01000788.1 GCF_000333455.1 Rhodopseudomonas sp. B29 | reverse complement strand
AACCATGCAGCCTGCCGCCGTGACCAGCGGCACGAGCACCACCAGTGCGACGATGACGAGCAACGGCCAGTACCAGCGCGACAATGCCGGGAAACGCTCGATTGCCGCCGGTCGGCACAGCGCGGCCAGCGCCAGCAGGATCGGATATTCGGCGATCCAGGAAAACGTGTAGGGCGCGACCAATCCGGCAAACAGGCCGCCAACCATGCCGCCGAACGAAAGCGCCACATAGAATCCGGTGAGGTGCGAGGCCGCCGGGCGCGTCCGCGCCAGTTCGCCGTGGCAGGCCATCGCGATGACGAAGAACGACAGCAGGTGGCCGGCCAGCAGCAACACCAGATTGGGGTAGCCCTCGGCGAGCAGGAACACGATCACCGCGATCGCCACCGGCTGCAGCAGCAACATCCATCTGTGCGGCAGCAGCGGCCGCGACTGGAATACCAGCACCCAGGTCAGGAGATACAGCGACAGCGGCAGCACCCACATCAGCGGCACAGCCGCGACGTCGGTCGAGATATGCGCCGTGACGGCGATCAGCAGGCCCGACGGCACGGCCGCCAGAAACACCCAGCGCGCCCGCAGCGCCCATGATGGCGGCGGCGCAACCGCCTCCCCGCCCGTCTCCGCCGCCACCGACTGTGGCGAGCGCAGCAGCAGCACGCCGCAGCCGGCGATCAGCGCAATCAGCAATGCATAGCCCGCGGTCCAGATCAGGTTCTGCCAGCGCAGCGTCAGCATCGGCTCGAGCAGCACCGGATAGGACAACAGCGCCAGGAAGCTGCCGATATTCGACGATGCGTAGAGGAAATACGGATCTGGCGCGTTGGGGTGACCGGTGCGCACGAACCAGGCCTGCA
>NZ_BADD01000789.1 GCF_000333455.1 Rhodopseudomonas sp. B29 | reverse complement strand
CTAACGTCGTCACCAGATAGGACCTTCCATGCTTCGCGCCACCGCCGTCCGCGGCCAGCCTCGCTGGACCGAACAACCCGCGGACACCATCGTGCTCGCTTTCGACGACCGGCATCGCCGCCGCATGGCGATGACCGGCACGAGGGGATTGGAATTCCTGCTCGATCTCGAACAGGCGGTGGCGCTACGCGGCGGTGACGCCTTGGTGCTGGACGACGGCCGCCTCGTCGAAGTCGTCGCGGCCGCCGAGCCTTTGCTGGAGATCCGCGGCCGCGATCCGCTGCATCTGGTGCGGCTTGCATGGCATCTCGGCAACCGCCATCTGCCGACGCAGATCATGGCCAAGGCGCTGCGTATCCGCCGCGATCACGTCATCGCCGAGATGGCCAAGGGCTTAGGGGCCAAGGTGATCGAGATCGAGGCGCCGTTCGATCCCGAAGGCGGCGCCTATGCGGCGCAGCACGAGGCCGAACACGATCATGCTCACGGGCATGACCACCACGGCCATGGCCATCATGATCATGGCCATCACGATCATCACGGCCATGATCGTCATGATCACGGCCATCCCGATCACGTCCACGACGAGCATTGCGGCCACGACCACTCGCATGATCATGGTCATGATCACGGCCACGACCATGGCCACCACCACGGTCATTCCCACAAGCATGAGCACTGAGGCGCCGATCGACGAGGCGCTGTCGCCGGCGCAGCACGCGACGCTGTATCGGCTGATGACCTGGCTGTCGCCGGCGTTTCCGGTCGGCGCGTTCTCTTATTCCAGCGGCATCGAATGGGCGGTGGAGGCGGGCGATATCACCGACGCCGCCAGCTTGCGTGATTGGCTTGCCGCGATGCTGATGCACGGTGCCGGCTTCTGCGACGCCGTGTTCGTCGCTCATGCGTATCGCGCTGCTGCGGCAGGCGATGACGCG
>NZ_BADD01000790.1 GCF_000333455.1 Rhodopseudomonas sp. B29 | reverse complement strand
GCGGCGACCGGCCGATCCAGGTCGGCTCGCACTATCATTTCTTCGAGACCAACCCGGCGCTGAAGTTCGACTGCGACAAGGCCCGCGGCATGCGGCTCGATATCGCCGCCGGCACCGCCGTCCGCTTCGAGCCCGGCCAGAGCCGCGAGGTCAAGCTCGTCGCGCTTGCCGGCAGCCGCACCATCTACGGCTTCCGCGGCGACGTGATGGGGAAACTCTGAGATGTCGGTCAAGATCTCACGTTCCGTCTATGCCGACATGTTCGGCCCGACCACCGGCGACCGCATCCGGCTCGCCGACACCGATCTGATCATCGAGGTCGAGAAGGATCTCACCACCTATGGCGAGGAGGTGAAGTTCGGCGGCGGCAAGGTGATCCGCGACGGCATGGGCCAGTCGCAGGTGACCAATGCGGACGGCGCCGCCGACACGGTGATCACCAACGCGCTGATCGTCGATCACTGGGGCATCGTCAAAGCCGATGTCGCCATCACCGCCGGAGTGATCACCGCGATCGGCAAGGCCGGCAATCCGGACATCCAGCCGAACGTCGATATCATCATCGGCCCGGGCACCGACGTGATCGCCGGCGAGGGCAAGATCCTCACCGCCGGCGGCTTCGACAGCCACATCCATTTCATCTGCCCGCAGCAGATCGAGCACGCGCTGATGAGCGGCGTCACCACCATGCTCGGTGGCGGCACCGGCCCTTCGCACGGCACGTTTGCGACGACCTGCACGCCGGGACCGTGGCACATCGGCCGGATGATTCAGTCGTTCGACGCCTTCCCGGTCAATCTCGGCATCTCCGGCAAGGGCAACGCGGCGCTGCCGGGGCCGCTCAAGGAAATGATCGAAGGTGGCGCCTGCGCGCTGAAGCTGCACGAGGACTGGGGCACGACGCCGGCGGCGATCGACAACTGTCTTACCGTGGCGGATGAGTACGACGTCCAGGTGATGATCCACACCGACACGCTGAACGAGTCGGGCTTCGTCGAGGACACCGTGAAGGCGTTCAAGGGCCGCACCATCCACGCCTTCCACACCGAAGGCGCCGGCGGCGGCCACGCGCCGGACATCATCAAGGTGGCTAGCCTGGAGAACGTACTGCCGTCGTCGACCAATCCGACCCGGCCGTTCACGCGGAACACCATCGACGAGCATCTCGACATGCTGATGGTGTGCCACCATCTCGATCCGTCGATCGCCGAGGATCTCGCCTTCGCCGAGAGCCGTATTCGCAAGGAGACCATCGCGGCCGAGGACATCCTGCACGACCTCGGCGCGCTGTCGATGATGTCGTCGGACTCACAAGCCATGGGCCGGCTCGGCGAAGTGATCATCCGCACCTGGCAGACCGCCGACAAGATGAAGAAGCAGCGCGGCCCGCTGTCGCAAGATTCGGCGCGCAACGACAATTTCCGCGTCAAGCGCTACATCGCCAAGTACACCATCAATCCGGCGATCGCCCATGGCGTGTCGAAGCTGATCGGTTCGGTCGAGAAGGGCAAGATGGCCGATCTGGTGCTGTGGTCGCCGGCGTTCTTCGGCGTCAAGCCGGATTGCATCATCAAGGGCGGCAGCATCGTCGCGGCGCCGATGGGCGATCCCAACGCCTCGATCCCGACGCCGCAGCCGGTGCACTACCAGCCGATGTTCGGCGCCTTCGGCAAGGCACTGACGGCATCGTCGGTGGTGTTCACCTCGCAGGCCGCCGCCGCCGGCAATCTCGCCCGCGACCTCGGCATCGCCAAGAAGCTGGTGCCGATCAGCAACGTCCGTGGCGGCATCTCCAAGAAGAGCATGATCCACAACGACGCCACGCCGAAGCTGGAGGTCGATCCGGAGACCTACGAAGTGCGCGCCGACGGTGAGCTGCTGACCTGCGCGCCGGCCGAGGTGCTGCCGCTGGCGCAGCGCTACTTCATGTTCTGAGGCGGGGCGGCGTTCACTTGCGTCATCGCCGGGCTCGACCCGGCGATCCATCCTCTTCGAAAGAGCGCGCTTTCGCGCGCGATGGATCCGCGGGTCAAGCCCGCGGATGACGCTCGGATCGCGGCCCCTTTGCATCCCCGCCGCATCCGCATAATGTCCCGCGCGCCGGCTTGACGTCCGGCCTTGCACAAGAAAACCGCCGGGAGGAATATCCACGTGATCTATATCGTCGCCACTCTCACCGTGAAGCCCGAAATGCGTGCCGAGCTCATCGCCGCCGCCAAGGCCTGCATCGCCGGCTCCCGTCAGGAGCCCGGCAACATCGCCTATGATCTGCACGAGAGCTCACCGATGCTCGCGAT
>NZ_BADD01000791.1 GCF_000333455.1 Rhodopseudomonas sp. B29 | reverse complement strand
CGTCACCGGCAAGGGCTATGGCGCCACCAACGTGATCGGTATGGACGGCCGCGGCACTGTGGTGACCGACCGCGTCATTCAGGTCGCCGGTCCCAGCGACAACGTCGTCACGGTGTACCGCGGCGTCAATCGCGAGTCTTATAGCTGCATGCCCAATTGCGAGCGCCGCATCACGCTCGGCGACGGCGAGGCCTATTTCAAATCGACGATCGAACAGGCCGACAAGCTCAACAGCCAGGCCACCGGCGCTTCCCAGGCGGCGCACAACTGACGTCGGTGCGTTGGTTGGAATAGTTGTGGGCGTCTGCGAACCCCGATGGTGCGGCGCGTCCGTTCGGGTGGTTCGAAGCCCCGCTGCTCATGGTTGACAGTTTGTTGAGATCGCGAGGTATTTTGCTCGCATTCGCCGAAACACTTCAACAATGTGTTTTTCGTAGGCTTTGGGAGAAGGGCCTGCATGGCCCTTTCCGGGGTCGGTCGATGATGTCTTTTCGCATGTCCGTTTTGGCGCTGGCGCGGCGGTTCGCGCGTAACAACCGTGCCACGACGGCGGTCGAGTTCGCGCTCGTCGCGCCGGTTTTCTTCGGCCTGTTGTTCGCGATCATGGAGATCGCGCTGTTGTTCTTCGCGGGGCAGGTGCTCGAAACCGGCGTGCAGGATTCGGCGCGGCTGATCCTGACCGGGCAGGCGCAGAACGGCTCGTTCACGAAGGATCAGTTCAAGACCGACCTGTGTAACCGCGTCTCTCTGATGTTCAAATGCGACGGGCTGTATGTCGACGTCGAGAGTTACTCGTCGTTTAGCAACGTCGCGATCACCAGTCCGATCGTCAACAAGACGTTCGTGGATACGACGCAGTACAACCCCGGCAACGCCGGCGATATCGTCGTGGTACGAGCGTTTTATCAATGGCCGCTCTACGTCACCGGCCTCGGCCTCAACATCGCTAATCTGTCCGGCAGCAAGCGGCTTCTCACGGCCACAGCCGCGTTCCGCAACGAGCCGTATTAGGAGCGAGCGATGGCCTCGGCATGCACTGTCCACCGCCGGCTGTGGTGCCTGCTGCGCCGCTTGCGCGACGATCGCCGCGGCGTTGCCGCGACGGAGTTCGCCGTCATCGTTCCGGTGATGATCGTTATGTTTTTCGCGACCCTGGAGGTGTCGTCCGGTGTCGCCGTCGATCGCAAGGTGACGCTGGTGACGCGGACGCTGTCCGATCTGGTGTCACAGGCGACCACTGTCACCGACACCGATCTGAAGAACGTTTTCGCAGCGAGCTACGGCATCCTGCAGCCATACCCGACCGGATCCGTCGAGGCGACGATCAGCGAGATCTACGTCAACAAATCCAACGTTGCCAAAATACAGTGGAGCAAGAAAGGGACGGTGACCCAGAGCGGCAGCACGGCCACCGCGACGCTTTCGGCGTCGTCGTACAATCAGGGCGACACGATCACGCTTCCCACGGCCCTGGTCACGGCCGACACCTATCTGATCATGAGCGAAGTGACCTACACCTACCACGCCATCACCTTCTCGAAGTACAATCTGACACTGCACGACAAGACCTATACGCGCCCCAGACAGTCGGTCTGCGTGATGTACGGCACCACCGTCTGCACGACGAACTAATCATCGGCGATCGCGCCCGCGGCGCTGGGCCGGTGCGTGATGTCGGGTGGCGAGAGAATTAGTGTGCCGATCCTGGCCGGACGTGAAGCGCACCCCCCGGACATGAAAAAGCCGCGCCTGGAGCGCGGCCTTCAGTTTCTAGAACGTCTTCAGCGGACAGTTAGTCGGCAGACGATCGTCTTGAACGCTTTGATCCAAGCCGCGGTTGCGGCTTAGTTCGCGGCGCGCAGATTGTCGGCGGACGACTTGCCGGAACGGCGGTCGGCGACGATCTCGTAGCTGATCTTCTGGCCTTCACGCAGCGTGCCGAGGCCGGCGCGCTCGACGGCGCTGATGTGAACAAACACGTCGTTGCCGCCATCATCCGGCTGGATGAAGCCGTAGCCCTTGGTCGCGTTGAACCACTTCACGGTTCCCATGCTCACGGGGTAGTCCCTTCTCAGTATAGACACGGTCGAAGCCCACAAGTTTGCCAAGCGGGCAGGTGAGATCGAATTTTTGGAAGGGTCGTCAGCGTTCTGAACCGGCTGCACCGGTGGATAGCTAATGTCGTCCGGCCGAAAATCGATTAACGGATATTATGCGAACCCTGCGTCCAAAACAATCCTGACCAGCGCGAAAATTTGATCGCGCCGGCAAGGACAGTTTGCCGCTGCATTGCATCGGGATGAGGCAGTGGGGTCGCGTCGCCTTAGCGGCGGCGGAACTGACCGCCGCGCGGCGGGCCGCTGCGGGGCGGGCCGCCGCCGGGGCGCTCGTCCTTGTGACGGAAGATCAGCCGGCCCTTCTCGAGGTCGTAGGGCGACATCTCGATCGTGACCCGGTCGCCGGCCAGCGTCTTGATGCGGTTCTTCTTCATCTTGCCTGCGGTGTAGGCAACGATCTCGTGCCCGGTGTCGAGTTGGACCCGGTAACGTGCGTCGGGGAGGATTTCGGTCACCAGTCCTTCGAACTGGATCAGCTCTTCTTTGGCCATGATGGTCTCCAGATCGATCCGGATGTCAGCGGTTCGGCCGCTGCTTGCCGGACGCGCCGGCGGCAGGGCTCTTGCGGTGCAGGAAGGCGACGCCCTGCAGCCCTTCGGCGTTGCCGCCGTGTTGCTGCGAGCGGCCCTGGTCTTGACGCGGCTGCGGCCGGCCCTGCTCGGGGCGGGCCGTCAGGCCGTTGCTGCTGCCGCGGCGGCCACGGCGCGGGCCCTTGGCGCCCGGCGCGGTGTCGGCATTGCGGCCGCCGTGCGGGTGATGCCCATTGCCGTTGCGGCTGCCGCGATGCGGCGTGGCTGCAGCGGCGTGAGCACCGGAATTGCCACCGGGGGTGCGGCGGTCTTCCTTCGGCAGCGAGACTTTGATCAGCCGCTCGATGTCGCGGAGATACTCGTGCTCCTCGCCGGCGCACAGCGAAATCGCGGTGCCGTCGGCGCCGGCGCGCGCGGTGCGGCCGATGCGGTGGACGTAGGTCTCCGGGATGTTCGGCAGATCGAAATTGACGACGTGCGACACGCCGTCGACGTCGATACCGCGGGCGGCGATGTCGGTCGCCACCAACGTGCGGAGTTCGCCGGAACGGAACGCCGCGAGCACGCGCTCACGATAGTTCTGCGACTTGTTGCCGTGAATCGCGTCGGCGGTGATGCCGGCGCGCGCCAAGCCCTTCACGACCTTGTCGGCGCCGTGCTTGGTCCGGGTGAACACCAGCGCCTGATTGACCTCGCCCTGCTGCAGGATCTGGGCGAGGGCGGCCGGCTTGGCGGAGTGATCGAGCTGGATGACGCGCTGATTGATGCGTTCGACCGTCGACGACACCGGCGTGACCGCGACGCGGGCCGGATCGCGCAGCATGTGCTCGGCGAGGTCGGCGATGTCCTTCGGCATGGTGGCCGAGAAGAACAACGTCTGACGCTTGATCGGCAGCTTGGCGACGATCTTCCGGATGTCGTTGATGAAGCCCATGTCGAGCATGCGGTCGGCTTCGTCGAGCACCAAATATTCGACGTGGGCGAGCTTTAGCGCATTGCCCTGGACGAGGTCGAGCAGCCGGCCCGGCGTCGCCACCAGCACGTCGACGCCGCCCATCAGCGAGCGGACCTGACGGCCCATCGGCACGCCGCCGATCGCCAGCGCGGCGGTCAGCTGGACGTGGCGGCCATAGGCATTGAAGCTGTCGAGGATCTGGCCGGAGAGTTCGCGGGTCGGGCTCAGCACCAGCACGCGGCAGGTCTTGGAGGCCGGCTTGATGCGGTTCTGCAGCAAACGGTGGAGGATCGGCAGCGCGAACGAAGCGGTCTTGCCGGTGCCGGTCTGGGCGATGCCGACGACGTCACGGCCGGCCAGCGCCAGCGGAATGGTCTGCGCCTGGATCGGCGTGGGGGTGACGTAGTTTTCTTCCTGAAGAGCGCGGGAGATGGGATCGGCGAGGCCGAAGTCCTGAAATGAAGTCAAAAGGTGGGTTCTTTCCATGATGAAAGCAGGCGCCCGGCGGATTGCCAGGAGCGCGCGAGAGCGTCTTTGAGACACCCGCGTGTTTGGGGCATCGGTCTGGTTAGCTGAAAAAGCAAGCCAGACACCGCTGTTCAGAGGTCGAACAGGGCGGGATCAGAACACGCGGCTCGCGGCGACCTGATGATTCTCAAGGTCTGCCGCTCATATGGAACAGGAAGGCGGCAGATTCAAGGTTGAATCGCATAAAGCTGCGGATGCTCTGGTCCCTGAATAAGGACGCGGCAATCGTATGCGGGGATGGATTTCGTGCTCAATTAATGTGCTGTCTGACCAGTGCGCACTCAGTTTGAGTGCCTAATTTTTGGTCTCATGCGCGCTGCCTGTTCTCGGCGCCTGTCGGAATCTCTTTTGCTTAACATGATGTTACAGGGCTGCGACAGTATGGCACGCTTCTTGCGATTCTGTCGCCGCAGACGGCCGTACGGGGCCGCATCATGTCTGCGTCAGGGAGATGACACCACATGCATATTAAACAGAAGCGCGACGCTGGGACGCCGATCAGCCGGCGCAGATGGTTGGCGGCGGCCGCGGGCCTGGTTTTGGGCCTGTCGGCGTTCGGTTCCGCCAAGGCGGCGGATGACACCATCAAGGTCGGCATTCTGCATTCGCTTTCCGGAACCATGGCGATCAGCGAGACCACGCTGAAGGACGTCATGCTCATGCTCATCGACGAGCAGAACAAGAAGGGCGGCGTGCTCGGCAAGAAGCTCGAAGCCGTCGTGGTCGACCCGGCCTCCAACTGGCCGCTGTTCGCCGAGAAGGCCCGTGAGCTGATCACCAAGGACAAGGTTTCGGTGGTGTTCGGCTGCTGGACCTCGGTGTCGCGCAAGTCGGTGCTGCCGGTGTTCAAGGAGCTCGACTCGATCCTGTTCTATCCGGTGCAGTACGAAGGCGAGGAGAGCGAGCGCAACGTGTTCTACACCGGCGCCGCGCCGAATCAGCAGGCGATCCCGGCGGTCGACTATCTGATGAAGGAAGAGAAGGTGAAGCGCTGGGTGCTGGAAGGCACCGACTACGTCTATCCGCGCACCACCAACAAGATCCTCGAAGCCTATCTGAAGTCGAAGGGCGTCGCGCCCGAAGACATCATGGTCAACTACACGCCGTTCGGGTTCTCGGACTGGCAGACCGAAGTCTCCAAGATCAAGACCTTCGGCTCGGCCGGCAAGAAGACCGCCGTGGTCTCCACCATCAACGGCGACGCCAACGTGCCGTTCTACAAGGAGCTCGGCAACCAGGGCATCAAGGCCACCGACATTCCGGTGGTGGCGTTCTCGGTCGGCGAAGAAGAACTCGCCGGCATCGACACCAAGCCGCTGGTCGGCCATCTGGCCGCCTGGAACTACTTCGAGTCGATCAACACCCCGGAGAACAAGGCCTTTATCAAGGAATGGCACGCGTTCACCAAGAACCCGAAGCGTACCACCAACGATCCGATGGAAGCCCACTACATCGGCTTCAACATGTGGGTGAAGGCGGTCGAGAAGGCGAAGTCGTTCGATCCGGACAAGGTCATCGAAGCGCTGCCCGGCATCAAGCAGGCCAACCTGACCGGTGGCGTGTCTGAAATGCTGCCGAACCACCACATCACCAAGCCGGTGTTCATCGGCGAAATCCAGGCCGACGGCCAGTTCAACGTCGTCTCGCCGGACGACGTGAAGAAGGCCAAGCTGGTACCGGGCGACGCCTGGTCGGACTATCTGCCGGGCTCGAAGGACCTCGAGGCCGACTGGGTGAAGCTGAAGTGCGGCAACTACAACACCGTGACCAAGAAGTGCGGCGGTCAGGGCTCCTGATAGGCACAGAGCCTGAGTTGACGACATAGCAACCGGGGGCGGCGGCCGCGCTGCCGCCCCCGTCCATGCCGGACGACCACATCATCATCCTTGCCGGGATAATTCAGTGCCATTGATCCGTCTGTCGCGCCTGCTGTTTGCCGCCGCTGTGCTCGCGCTTGCGGGCTTCGCCAGCCTGCCGGCCCATGCCGGCCCGTTCGAGGACGCCGTCGCGCAATTCGCCGAAGGCTCCTTCGCCGATTCCGAGGAGGCGGTCGGCAAGCTGATCGCGTCGGGCAATCCGCGCGCCGCGCAGATCATCACGGCGCTGCAGGACCAACGCCTCTATGCCGATTCCGACACCAAGCTGGTGTTCATCAAGGGCGCCGACGGCAAGATCACGAGCGCCGCCACCGGCGAAGCCGTTGCCGATCTGCCCGATAATGCCAGCAAGGTGAAGCTCAACAACAAGCTGCGCCGCACCGTCGAGGCGGCGATGGCGGGGCTGACGCTGCTGTCGCCCGATCTCGACAAGCGCATCCAGGCTGCCCAGCAGGTGTTCAAAAGCCACGAAGAGGCCATGCTGCCGACCGTCGAGGCCGCGCTGAAAGCCGAGAAGAACGCGGCCGCCAAGCAGGCCTTCGCGGAAGCCCGCGCCGCCATCCTGCTGTTCAAGGCCGATGCGCCCGATCCCGACAAGCTCGACGCCATCGCGGTGATGAAAGCTCGCGGCGATCAGGAGGCGCTGGCGCTGCTCACCGCCATGCCGGCGCAGCAGAGCGCCGCAGTGAACAGCGCGATTGCCGGCGCCAAGGCGTCGATCGACCGCAGCCTGGCGATGTGGTCGATGGTGCAGAACGGCTGGTACGGGCTGTCGCTTGGCTCGGTGCTGCTACTTGCGGCCATCGGCCTGGCCATCACTTTCGGCGTGATGGGCGTCATCAACATGGCGCACGGCGAGATGGTGATGCTCGGGGCCTACACCACCTTCGTGGTGCAGGAGACCATCCGCACCCGCTATCCGGCGCTGTTCGACTATTCGCTGCTGATCGCCGTGCCGCTCGCCTTCCTGGTCGCCGGCGCGATCGGCGTGCTGATCGAGCGCACGGTGATCCGCTTCCTCTACGGCCGGCCGCTGGAGACGCTGCTCGCGACCTGGGGCATCTCGCTGCTGTTGCAACAGGCGGTGCGCACCATCTTCGGCGCCAACAACCGCGAGGTCGGCAATCCGAGTTGGATGAGCGGCGCCTTCGACATCGGCCAGATCACCATCACCTACAACCGGCTGTGGATCCTGTGCTTCACGCTGGCGGTGTTCGCCATCCTGCTGGCGATGCTGCGCTACACCGCGCTAGGCCTCGAGATGCGTGCGGTGACGCAGAACCGCCGCATGGCGGCCTCGATGGGCATCGCCACCTCGCGGGTGGATGCGCTCACCTTCGGCCTCGGCTCGGGCATCGCCGGCATCGCCGGTGTGGCGCTGTCGCAGATCGACAACGTCTCGCCCAATCTCGGCCAGAGCTACATCATCGACAGCTTCATGGTGGTGGTGTTCGGCGGCGTCGGCAATCTGTGGGGCACGCTGGTCGGCGCGTTCTCGCTCGGCATCGCCAACAAATTCCTGGAGCCGTTCGCCGGCGCCGTGCTCGGCAAGATTGCCATCCTGGTGCTGATCATCCTGTTCATCCAGAAACGCCCCCGCGGCCTGTTCGCGCTCAAGGGCAGGGCGGTGGAGGCATGAGGATGATTGTTGCGCACCGCCGTCTCTCCGCGCCGCAGCCGAACTCCCTCTCCCGCCTGCGGGAGAGGGCTGGGGTGAGGGCACTTGCCACAAGCTCAGTCCTCGCGGACCCCCACCCCCGACCCCTCCCCGCAAGGGGGAGGGGAGCGCGTCGGGCTCGCGGTTACTACACCAGGCTTCACGGCACAGCCGTCATCCTGAGGTGCCCGCGCAAAGCGCGGGCCTCGAAGGATGACAACCGCGAGGCTCGCGCATGACCCCGCACATCCTCACCCGCTCGCTCAATCGCGGCGCGCTGATCTTCCTGCTGGTCGTCGCCGCCGCCGGAATTCTGCTGCCGCTGTCGAACCTGCTGCTGCCGGAATCCTCGGCGCTGCACGTGCCGACCTATCTGATCTCGCTGTTCGGCAAATATGTCTGCTACGCGATCCTCGCGCTCTCCATCGATCTGATCTGGGGCTATTGCGGCATTCTCTCGCTCGGCCACGGCGCGTTCTTCGCGCTCGGCGGCTACGCGATGGGCATGTATCTGATGCGTCAGATCGGCAGCCGCGGCGTCTACGGCAATCCGATTTTGCCCGACTTCATGGTGTTCCTGAACTACAAGGCGCTGCCCTGGTACTGGTACGGCTTCGATCACTTCTGGTTCGCCGCCCTGATGGTGCTGCTGGTGCCGGGCCTCTTGGCGTTCTGCTTCGGCTGGCTGGCGTTCCGCTCGCGCGTCACCGGCGTGTATCTGTCGATCATCACTCAGGCGATGACCTACGCGCTGCTGCTGGCGTTCTTCCGCAACGATTTCGGCTTCGGCGGCAATAACGGCCTGACCGATTTCAAGGACATCCTCGGCTTCAACGTCCAGGCCGAAGGCACCCGCGCCGCACTGTTCATGCTGAGCTGTCTGGCGCTGGCGATCGGCTTTCTGATCTGCCGTTCGGTGGTGACCTCAAAGCTCGGCAAGGTGCTGATCGCGATCCGCGACGCCGAAAGCCGGACGCGGTTCCTCGGCTACCGGGTGGAGTCCTACAAGCTGTTCGTGTTCACGCTGTCGGCCTGCATGGCCGGCGTCGCCGGCGCGCTTTACGTGCCGCAGGTCGGCATCATCAATCCCGGCGAATTCGCGCCGGGCAATTCGATCGAGGCGGTGATCTGGGTCGCAGTCGGCGGCCGCGGCACGCTGATCGGCGCCGCGCTCGGCGCCATCGTCGTCAACTACGCCAAGACGGTGTTCACCTCCGGGCCGCTGGCGCCGTACTGGCTGTTCATGCTCGGCGCGATGTTCGTGCTGGTTACGCTGCTGCTGCCCAAGGGCATCGTCGGCACCGTCAACGCCTGGCTCGAACCATGGAAGGCGAAGCGACTGAGCCGCAACGCCGAAAGCGCCGCCCGCGAGGACGGCGTGATCAAGCCGAACATGGCGGAGTGACGCGGATGAGCCTGATCGAAACCCGCACCACTTCGGCGATGCTGTATCTCGACGGCGTCCACGTCTCGTTCGACGGCTTCCACGCCATCAACAACCTGTCGCTGACGCTCGAACCCGGCGAGATGCGCGCCATCATCGGCCCGAACGGCGCCGGCAAGACCACGATGATGGACATCATCACGGGCAAGACCAAGCCGGACAAAGGCGAGGTGGTGTTCGACGGCAGCGTCGATCTCACCAAGCTCGACGAGACCGAGATCGCCACGCTCGGCATCGGCCGCAAATTCCAGAAGCCGACGGTGTTCGAGAGCCAGACCATCGAGGACAATCTGCTGCTCGCGCTCAACGTCGATCACCGCGTCCGCGGCACGCTGTTCTGGCGGCGCAGCGAGCCGGAGAGCAAGCGCATCGATCGCGTACTCGAGATCATCAAGCTCGGCGATGCCCGTGACCGTCTCGCCGGCAACCTGTCGCACGGCCAGAAGCAGTGGCTCGAAATCGGCATGCTGCTGGCGCAGGACCCCAAGCTGCTGCTGGTCGACGAGCCGGTCGCCGGCATGACCGACGTCGAAACCCAGCAGACCGCCGAACTGCTGAAGGAGATCAACAGCCACGACAAGACCGTCGTCGTGGTCGAGCACGACATGACTTTCGTCCGCGAACTCGGCGTCAAGGTGACGTGCTTGCACGAAGGCACCGTGCTGGCCGAGGGGACCATCGACGACGTGTCGGCCAACGAGCGGGTCGTGGAAGTGTATCTGGGGCGGTGATGTGATCGACGCCCTCGCCACACCCGCCACCGTCATCGCCCGCGAAAGCGGGCGACCCAGTATTCCAGAGCGCTGCGTGTTCACCGCGGCGCTGCAGCGTACTGGATCCCCCGCATGCGCGGGGGATGACGACCGTAGGTAGGATGACGGCCGTGCAAAATGTTCCAGCGCTTGCTGAACAAGATACTTGAGGACGCCCTGATGCTGACCGTCGACAACATCAACCTCTACTACGGCGCGGCGCAGGCGTTGCGCGGGGTGTCGATCGCGGCGGAGCCGGGGAAGGTGACCTGCGTGCTCGGCCGCAACGGCGTCGGCAAGACCAGCCTGCTGCGCGCAATGGTGGGCCAGCAGCCGATCGCGTCGGGCTCGATCACTTTCGACGGCGCCGATATCTCGCACCTCAAGCCCTACGAGCGCGCCCGCCGCGGCATCTCGCTGGTGCCGCAGGGCCGCGAGATCTTTCCGCTGCTCACCGTCGAGGAGAATCTCAAGACCGGCTACGCGCCGCTGAAGCGCGCCGACAAATCGATTCCCGACGACGTATTCTCGCTGTTTCCGGTGCTCAACTCGATGCTCGGCCGCCGTGGCGGCGACCTGTCCGGTGGCCAGCAGCAACAACTCGCGATCGGCCGTGCGCTGGTGATGCGGCCCAAGCTGCTGCTGCTCGACGAACCGACCGAAGGCATCCAGCCGTCGATCATCAAGGACATCGGCCGGGCGATTTCGTATTTGCGCAATCTCGGCAACATCGCCATTGTGCTGGTCGAGCAGTATCTCGACTTCGCCTGTGAACTCGGCGACAGCTTCGCGGTAATGGACCGCGGCGCAGTGAAATACACCTGCGACCGCGCCAATCTTGACCCCGCCGAAATCAGCCGGCAGATGGCGTTGTAGAGGATTCTTGATCCACGCTGACCTCAGCTCCGCGCGCTTCCTCACCTCTCCCCGCGTGCGGGGAGAGGTCGACCGGCTTTGCGCAGCAAAGCTGGTCGGGTGAGGGGGCGCCTCCACGATGCCGAGCCTGTGCGACTCGCGGATACGCCCCCTCACCCCAGCCCTCTCCCCGCAGGCGGGGAGAGGGAGCGGACAGCGCTCGTGACTGCGACGGACAGCCTTGCCACCTCGCAAACCTTCGCCGCCAATCGCGCCGTCGGCGAAGTCGCGGTCGAGGTGCGCGTCGTCGATGGCGTCACCCGGCGCGGTGCCATTCACGAAGTCGGGTCGCTACGCGTCCGCTTTCCTTCGCCCGAGCAGCAGGGCCTGTCGGCCGTTCTGGTCAACACTGCGGGTGGCGTCGCCGGCGGTGATCGCTTCAGCGTCAAGCTCGACGTGGGGGAGGGCGCGCGGCTGACGCTGACCACCGCGGCGGCCGAGAAGATCTATCGCTCCCACGGCCCGGCAGCGCAGCTCGACATCGGCCTCAGCGTTGCAATCGGGGGGCATCTCGCCTGGCTGCCGCAGGAGACCATACTGTTCGATCGCGCCAAGGCCGAGCGCAGCTTCGCGATCGACGTCGCCGAAGGTGGTTCGCTGCTGCTCGCCGAGATGGTGATCTTCGGCCGTGCCGCGATGGGCGAGACCATGACCAGCGGCCGCTTCATCGACGCTGGCGGCTGCGGCTCGGCGGCAAGCTGGTGTTCGCCGAAACGGTCCGGCTCGATGGCGATATCGCCGCGCTGCTGGCGCAGCCGGCGGTGGCCAAAGCCGGCGTCGCCGTCGGCACGGTGCTGATTGTCCCGGGCGATGCGGTTCTCGTCGAGCGGCTGCGCGAAGCGGCTGATAGTTTCGGTGCCGAGGTCGGGTTTTCGGCGTGGAATGGGTTTGCAATGGCGCGGTTCTGTGGACAAGATGCGGCGCGGCTACGGACCGATATGATGACCGTGCTGGGCCGCGCCGCCGGCCGCGCGCTGCCGCGGCTGTGGCTTGGCTAGAGTATGGCTCAGTTAGGACGTCCCGCCCGCTACGCTTCGCAATCGATCGAGTGCCTTGAATGAATCTCTCTCCCCGCGAAAAGGACAAGCTGCTGGTCTCGATGGCCGCGATGGTGGCGCGCCGAAGGCTGGAGCGCGGCGTCAAGCTCAACCATCCCGAGGCGATCGCGCTGATCACCGACTTCATCGTCGAAGGTGCTCGCGACGGCCGATCTGTCGCCGACCTGATGAAAGCCGGCGCCGAAGTCATCACCCGCGCC
>NZ_BADD01000792.1 GCF_000333455.1 Rhodopseudomonas sp. B29 | reverse complement strand
AGGCCACGGGCCGGCAAAATCTTGGTTTGCTGCAGATTGCCCTGGCACCAGCGCCGGTCGCGCGCGGCGACATCCAGCATCGTCGGCGGCACTTCTTCGTAGCTGCCGCGCAGCGTCGGCGCCAGATGAATGCGCCAGCCGGCGCGGCGCATCAGCGCCGCCTCGACGAAGTCGTGGCTGAGAATGCTGCCGCCGAACGGCTTGCGTCCGGGCAGGATCGGCAGGCCGGTGCAAGACGCGAAAGCCGCGACCCGGATGATCGCGTTGTGGCCCCAGTAGTTACTTTCGGAATCGTGCCACCACGCCACGCCGGCGGCGATCATCGGCCCATACATGCGCCCCGCGAATTGCTGCAGCCGCGCGAACAGCGTTCGCGCGTTCACTACGACCGGCAGGCTTTGGATCAGCCCGACATCCGGATTTTGCTCCATCGCGCCGGCGAGCCGCACCAGCGCGTCGCCGGTCATCACGCTGTCGGCGTCGAGAATGATCATGAAGTCGTAGCCGGCACCGAAGCGCTTGACCCAGTCCTCAATGTTGCCGGACTTACGGGCGTGATTGTCCGCGCGGTGGCGATAGAACAGTCGGTCGCCCTGGGCGGCGAGCGCGAGGAAGCATCGCTCTTCCTGCGCCCAGACATTGGGGTCGGTGGTGTCGCTGAGGATGTACCAGTCGAACTGGCCGCCTGATCCGGTCGCGTCGGCGGATTCACGCGTCGCCTGCAGGCGCGCCAACACGGTCTGCGGATCTTCGTTGTAGGTCGGCAGCAGCATCGCGACGCGGGCGGAAATCGCAGGCAGCGGACCGTCCGCGGCGAGGCCGAGATCGTCGCGCCAGCCGCGCAGCAAGGTCGCGAAGCCCACCAGCGACGAGACGAACGACAGCGCCACCCATGCGAACAGCGCGACGAACAGCAGCAGCACGATGCCTTCAAGGATGGTCACGCCGCCGACCTTGAGCACCTGGTACATCTCGTCGGCGCCGGCCAATGTCAGCAGCGCGGTCGCCAGCATGATCAGCGCACGCCGCCACCGGCCTGCGCGCGTCGTCTTCGACCATTCGATCGCGCGGGCCGGCGGCTCGCCGAACGACTGCACCGGCATCGCCAGAGGCGATTCTGCGGGCAGCGGCTCCAGTTTGGGCCGCGGTTCGCCGAACTCGCTCCGTGGCCGCATCACGGCGTCCATCGGTAGACCCACACTTCGGACAGCGCGATCTCGCCCGCCATCAGGATCGCGCGTAATTCGACCGGCGGCTGGTCGCTCGCCAGCTCGAAGCTGAGCCGCCAGCCTTCGGTCATCGGATTGGGCTGGGTCACGACATTGCGGATCTCGCCTTTGTTGGTCGTCACAGTCGCCCGGACCGTCGCGGGATCGAGGCCCTTCAGCTTGTCACCGGTGATATCGAGCACGAACAGATGCTCGGAATCGCTGCGCGCGCTGACACCGGTCCGCGAGAAACGCGCCAGCGACGACGGCTTGGGCGTGTCCGGCCCCCAATGCAGGCGGTAGGTGTAGATGTGCTCGCCCTTTGCCTTGAGCGGCCCCTTCGGCTCCCAGAAGGCGGCGATGTTGTCGTGCACTTCTTCCTTGGTGGGAATCTCGATCAGCTTGACGACGCCCTCGCTCCAATCACCGATCGGCTCGGCCCACAGGCTCGGCCGCTGTTCGAAGCGGGACTCGAGGTCTTGATAGCCGGCGAAATTGCGCTCGCGTTGCATCAGTCCGAAGCCGCGCGGGTTCTGATCGGCGAACGAACTGATCTGCAGGTCGCGCGGATTGCAGAGCGGCCGCCACAACTGCTCGCCGCGGCCGTTGTAGATCGCCAGCCCGTCGGAATCGTGCACCGCCGGGCGGAAATCCGGCACGTCGCTGGCATCGTTGGGGCCGAAGAAGAACATGCTGGTCATCGGCGCGAGGCCTGCATGCTCCAGATCGACACGCGGATAGATCGCAGCCTCGACGTCGAACACCGTGGTATCGCCGGGGCGGATGGTGAAGCGGTAGGCGCCGGCGACGCTCTTGCTGTCGAGCAGCGCGTGGACGACCATCGACGAGGCGTCCGGCGACGGCCGCTCCAGCCAGAACGCCTTGAACAGCGGAAACTCTTCGCCGCTGCTCTGTCCGGTATCGACCGACAGGCCACGAGCCGACAGCCCATAATGCTGCCCCTTGGCGACGGCGCGGAAATAGGTCGCGCCGAGGAAGACGCAGAGTTCGTCGTAGTAGTCCGGCTTGTTGATCGGCGCGTGAATCCTGAAGCCGCCGAAGCCCAGATCGGTGTCAGGCGCGGGCGGCGGCGTGTTGCCGAACGAGAAATCGTCCGGACGATACGGGATCGGCTTGGCCTGGCCGCCGCTGACTTCGTAGATCGTCACCCGGTTCTTGAACAGAAAGCCGCGATGAAAGAACTGCACCTGAAACGGCAGGTGATCGCCGCGCCACAGCGCGCGATCGGGGTTGAAGCGGATCGCCCGGTAAGCGTCGTAATTCAGATCGGAGAGCGGCGCTGGCAGCTTGCTGTCGGGCGCCTGGTAAGGCTTTGCGGCAAGGTCGCGCGCGATCTGGCGCACGACCGAGGGATCGAACGGCTGTGCCTTATCAGCAGCCTGAACCGCGGCCGACGCCGAACGAATTTGTAGCAACGGAATCGCCGCAAGGCCCGTCAGAACTTGCCGCCGATCCAATGGGACGCTCCGCTTGGCATGAAGAAGGTTCCCTGCCAACGTTCCCGATGCCGTGAAGTTCCAGCTGTTGGTGTCTTCGAAGCGCCATATTGGAGCCGATGCGATCCCAGGTCAGCAGGTCGGCTTGCGAGTGCACCAAGCGCGTGCGGAGTCCGGGCTCATGCGCCGGATCGCGCGTTCGTAGCAGCCAGGAAGCGGGCCCATGCAGGACCGGTAGCCAGCCTGCTGACGTGCGAGCCGCTGCTCTCGGCCGGTCCCCCGCGACCCCATATGGCCGCCGGCACCGGGACCGCCGGTCATGCCGATCTCCGGCTCCGCTGGCGCGACGTTCCGGACGGCAGGCGGATGGCGCGCCGCCTCGCGCGGGCGGCGCTCTTCGCGCGCGTCGCGTTCGCAGCGATTGTCGTCGGAGAGGTGATAACCGCTGTCGCAGACGATCTTCACGCAGAGGTCGCCATCCGGCTTGTATCCGCGCTCGCATGACAGCGGGCAGACGCGGCCTGACCGGCTCTTGACTACGTCGAGTGCATCGAGGCTCGCCAGCTTGACGTCGAGCTTGAGGCCGGCGTGCTTGTTGAACAGCTTCATCGCCTCCTGTGATGTCGCGTCCCATTTGCCGTCGACCGATCCGGTATTACAGCCGACGCGGCGAAGTTCGGTCTGCAGCGCCTTGGGCAACTCGACCGCCGGCGCCGGATCGCTGCCGCGGCCCGGCGTGAGCGCCGCAAGCTTGGTCGGCTCGGCGTCGGGGCGGGACGGCTTGTCCTTGTCGTTGTCCAGTAGGCGCGCTTTGCGTTCGCGTGCCAGTTCGGCATAGGAGCCTTCCGGATGACGGCTGAGGAATTCCTCCCAGGCGGCGATGGTGTTGGCCTCTACGGCGGCTGCAAAATCGACGCCGGTCGGGTTGATCTGCGGCGCCGGTGCTGCGACCGGAGCGACGCCGTTGGCTTTAGCCGGCGGTTGGCCGTGCAGATAGAACCGCCCGATAATCGACAGCGATAGTTCCGGCAGCTGCGTATGCTTGGTCGTTTCGTAGACATCTTCGCTCACGGAGCGGAAGATCGATCCGATCTCCTCCGGCTCCTCGATGTGCTTGAGGAAGGCGGCGGTGTAGGGGCTGTTGTCTCCGTCGCCGTCTTCGGCGGTGTGGCCGGCCTGCGTAGCATAGGCCATGATCATGCCCTGCGGCGCGTCTACCTTGGCGAGGCCATGCCCGACCGGGATCGCCCGCGTCTTGCCGATCGAGCGGCGCAATTGTTCGGCCAGCGGATTGTCGCGGCAGGAATCCAGCACAAGAATGCGCAGAGTCTTGGCCTGCTGCAGATCGGCCACGATCTCGTCGACCCGGGTCAGCCGGCGCAGATCGGACTCGTCCGTCAGCGTCGCATCGACCGGCGCCAGATAGTTGACGCCGTTGAACTGCATTGCATGGCCGCTGTAGTAGAACAGCGCGACGTCGGCGCTACGCGCCGCCTTGGCGAAGCGGATGGCAGCGTCTTCCATGCCGCGCTCATCGAGATCAATCGCCTTGATCGTGTCGAAACCGGATCGTTCAAGTGCGGCGGCGACTGCAGTGGCGTCTTTCGGCGGATTCGGCAGGCGCGGAATGTTGCGATAGGCGCCGTTGCCGATCACCAAGGCGATCCGGGTCTCGGCGAGGCCTGGTAAAGTCAAGCCGAAGACGAGTGCGACAGCCGCAACGGCGATTCCCAAAAATCGCAATGCCATCGTTTGAAATCCTGTCGGCCGGCATGCAAGCACGGCAGCGGCCGATCGCCGCAATTCGTAATAGTTCTAGTTTGTACCACCTAGCGCTGAAAAATCGAGCCCTCAGTGAGACCGGTCACGGTGTAGTTCCGGCCGGCGGCTTCAGCCCCGTCCGCGATACGGCTGCACCCCTTGCTCGGGCACCCAGACTCCGGCCGGCAGTTTGCCGGTCTGCCAGAACACGTCGATCGGAATGCCGCCGCGCGGGTACCAGTAGCCGCCGATACGCAGCCATTTCGGTTTGATCTCTTGCGCGATGCGTTTGCCGATCGCCACCGTGCAATCCTCGTGGAAGGCGCCGTGGTTGCGGAAGCTGGCGAGGTAGAGCTTCAGCGACTTGGATTCGAGCAGCCACGCGCCCGGCACGTAGTCGATCACCAGATGGGCGAAATCCGGCTGTCCGGTCACCGGGCACAGCGAGGTGAATTCCGGCGCTGTGAAGCGAGCCAGGAAATTGGTGTCGGCCTGCGGATTTGGCACGCGGTCGAGCCGGGCGGCTTCCGGGGAGGTCGGCCATTCGACGGCATGGCCGAGCTGGAGGCCCTTGGTTGCGGCAGCTTTTCCGGTGGATTTCGAGCGGGTTTTGGTCATGGCGGACGTCTTAGCCGTTCGTCGGGCCGCCGTCATCTCCGCCCCGGTCTTTCCCGTCACGACACCATGCTGTAGAAGCGGCGCCATCCCGCCATCACAATCCCTTTAAGAGGCATCCATGACCGCCATCGTCGACATCATCGGCCGCGAAATCCTCGACAGCCGTGGCAACCCGACGGTGGAAGTCGATGTCGTTCTGGAAGACGGCTCGGTCGGCCGCGCCGCCGTGCCGTCGGGCGCCTCGACGGGTGCCCACGAGGCGGTCGAACTGCGCGACGGCGACAAGGAGCGCTATCTCGGCAAAGGCGTGCTGAAGGCTGTCGAAGCCGTCAATGGCGAGCTGTTCGACGCGCTGGGCGGCATGGACGCCGAGGCCCAGGTCCAGATCGACCAGGCCATGATTGATCTCGACGGCACCCCCAACAAAGGCCGGCTCGGCGCCAACGCCATCCTCGGCGTGTCGCTCGCGGTCGCCAAGGCGGCGGCCTCGTCCTACGATCTGCCGCTGTATCGCTACGTCGGCGGCACCTCGGCGCGGACGCTGCCGGTGCCGATGATGAACATCATCAATGGCGGCGCGCATGCCGACAATCCGATCGACTTCCAGGAATTCATGATCATGCCGGTCGGCGCGCCGAGCTTCTCGGAAGCGCTGCGCTACGGTTCGGAAATCTTCCACACGCTGAAGGGCGAGCTGAAGAAGGCCGGCCACAACACCAATGTCGGCGACGAAGGCGGCTTCGCGCCGAACCTGCCGTCGGCAGATGCCGCGCTCGATTTCGTGCTGTCGGCGATCGGCAAGGCCGGCTTCAAGGCCGGCGAAGACGTCATGATCGCGCTCGATCCGGCGTCGACCGAGTTCTTCAAGAACGGCAAGTACGTCTATGAAGCCGAGGGCCGCAGCCTCGGGCCGCAGGAGCAGGCCAAGTATCTCGCCGATCTGGTGTCGCGCTATCCGATCGTGTCGATCGAAGACGGCATGGCCGAAGACGATATGGAAGGCTGGAAGGCGATCACCGATCTGATCGGCGACAAGTGCCAGCTGGTCGGCGACGATCTGTTCGTCACCAACGTCTCGCGCCTGGCCGACGGCATCAAGGCCGGCCGCGCCAATTCGATCCTGATCAAGGTCAACCAGATTGGCACGCTGACCGAGACGCTCGCCGCCGTCGAGATGGCCCACAAGGCCGGCTACACCGCGGTGATGTCGCATCGCTCCGGCGAGACGGAAGACTCGACCATCGCCGACCTCGCGGTCGCCACCAATTGCGGGCAGATCAAGACCGGCTCGCTTGCGCGCGCCGATCGCACCGCCAAGTACAACCAGCTGCTGCGGATCGAGCAGGAGCTCGGCTCGAGCGCTTACTTTCCCGGCAAGGCGGCGCTGAAGGCGTTCCGCTGACGACATTTCCCGTCATTGCGAGCATCCGGATCGGCGCTTCGCGCCTTCCGGGCACAGGCTCCACGAAGCAATCCAGCTCAGTGCACTAAGCTGGATTGCTTCGTCGCTTCGCGCCTCTCAATGACGAAGAGGTCATCGCCTCGCCCTTGAACCCTGCGCCCGGCTGCATCATGGTGCGGCCGCAACAACGGGCAGGGAGAGAGACGTGGCCGAAGCCATCACCGGATTGCAATTGCGCTCGCTGATCAAGGCGAGCGGCGAACTCGAAGTGGCGCTGGTGCCGGTTGAGATTCCGGAGCCGGGCCCCGACGAGGTCGTGGTCCGGGTCGAGGCGACGCCGATCAATCCGTCCGATCTCGGTCTGCTGTTCGGCGCCGCCGACATGTCGACGGCGCGCCAGACCGGCACGCCCGATGCGCCGGTGATCACCGCCAAGGTGCCTGAGGCGGCGATGAAAGCCATGGCCGGACGGCTGGATCAGCCGATGCCGGTCGGCAATGAGGGCGCCGGCACCGTCATCAAGGCAGGCAGTTCGGAGGCTGCTCAGGCGCTGCAGGGCAAGCTCGTCGCCGTCCTCGGCGGCGCCATGTATGCCCAATATCGCGTCATCAACGTCAATTTCTGTATGCCGTTGCCGGACGGCGCGACCGCCGCCGATGGTGCGTCCTCTTTCGTCAATCCGCTGACCGCGCTCGGCATGACCGAGACCATGCGCCGCGAGGGCCACACCGCGCTGGTGCACACCGCAGCGGCGTCCAATCTCGGGCAGATGCTCAACCGCATCTGCATCAAGGACGGCGTCGCGCTGGTCAACATCGTGCGCAGTGAAGGGCAGGCGCGGCTGCTGCGCGATATCGGGGCCGAGCACATTGTGGACTCGACCTCGCCGGATTTCATGTCGGAGCTCACCAAGGCGCTGGAGATCACCGGCGCAACGCTGGCATTCGATGCCATCGGCGGCGGCCGGCTCGCCGGCCAGATCCTGAGCTGTATGGAGGCGGCGATCATCCGCAAATCCAAGGGCGCCTACAGCCGCTACGGCTCGGATGTGCCCAAGCAGGTCTATATCTACGGCGGTCTCGACCTGCGTCCGACCGAGATCGTGCGCAACTTCGGCATGACCTGGGGCGTCGGCGGATGGTTGCTGATGCCTTTCCTGCAGAAGATCGGCCCGGAGGCGGGCGCCAAATTGCGCGCCCGCGTCGCCGCCGAGCTCAAGACCACGTTCGCGAGCTCCTACACCCGGGTGGTGTCGCTCAAGGAAGCGCTCTCGCTCGAATCCATCGCCACCTACAACAAGCGGGCCACCGGCGAGAAATTTCTGATCGATCCGTCGCGCTGAGCCGTCCGCAAAGTCGCCGTGGTTGAGGTCTTAGGATAAGGTGCGCGACGCGACTGCGTCGCATAACGTTTTTCGAATCAACCGTGGAGATGGGTCATGGACCAGATGGTGGCGATGCGTGCCTCGGAACTTGGGCTCACCACGGAGGCGCTGATTCAGCACATCGTCGCGGCGATCGACCGGGCGAGGGTGGAACCCAAACCATTCTATCATCTAGAGTTCGACGGCATCTTCCCTGACGAGGTCTACGCCAAGATGCTCGAGGCATTGCCGAACAGCCGCGACTACCGGCCGATGCACGGCCGCAGCAAAGGCAATGATCTCGCCGACGGCACCCATACGCGCGTCAAGATCGATCTGTTTCCGGAATACATCCGTCATCTACCGACCGGGAAGCGGGCGATCTGGCGTGTCGTCGGTGCGGCACTGTGTTCCGAGCCGGTAAAGGATGCTTTTCGCCGCAAGCTGGCGCCCGCGTTGGAAAAACGGTTCGGTGCAGGCTTTCAATCTGTCGGGATGTTTCCGATCCCAATTCTGACGCGGGACATTCCCGGCTATAAAATCACCCCGCATACCGACACCCATTGGAAGGGCATCACCGTTCAGCTGTATCTGCCGCGCGACGAAGCCAACACCGATATCGGCACCATCTTCCACGACGTGCTGCCGGACGGTTCGATGCCGAAAGCCCGACAGATGCGGTTTGCGCCCAATTCCGGGTATGCTTTCGCGGTCGGGAACGATACTTGGCACTCGGCGGATCCGGTGCACGACCGCGTCGAAACGCGCGACAGCATCCTGTTGACCTACTTCGTCGACCAGGGACCGTTGAAGGTGCTGCGTAATCGCGGCAAGCGCGTTGGTAATTTCCTACTCAACGAAATCAGGTCGCGGCGCTGAACGACCGCCGGCGCGGACCTCGCGAACGGACTGTGTTCCCAGCACTAACAATTCTCATGAACTAATTCGGCCTCACCGTCGGGCGGTGAGGCCGCACTCACTTGCGAAACTTGGTTTGACAGGTTGCGGAAAGGCGGTGATGCTCAGCGCCGCTATTTTGGTTCAATTCCGGCCAGAATTTTGCATTGGAAAGTGACAATGAACCCCACTTCGGCTCGCCGTCGCTTCTGTCTGGTGCTGGTCAAACCCTCCCATTACGATGATGACGGCTACGTCATCCAATGGCTGCGCTCGCCGATCCCGTCGAACTCACTTGCGGCGCTGTATGGCATCGCCCAGGACTGCGCCGACCGGAAGGTGCTCGGGCCTGACGTCGATCTCGAAATCCACGCCTTCGATGAGACCAACACGCGGATCAGGCCGGAGCGTCTCGCCGCGCTGATCGAAGAGGCCGGCGCCGGCATGGTGATGATGGTCGGCGTGCAATCCAATCAGTTCCCGCGCGCGCTCGATCTGGCACGGCCGCTGCGTGCGCGCGGCCTCGCTGTCGCGATCGGCGGTTTCCATGTCTCGGGCGTGCTGTCGATGCTCGGCGGTGTCGATAAGGACCTCGACGTCGCGCGGCAGATGGGCCTGTCGCTGTTCGCCGGCGAGGCCGAGGGGCGGCTCGACGATGTGCTGCAGGACGCTGCCGCCGGCCAGCTAAAGCCGCTCTACAACTACATGAACGATCTGCCGTCGATCGAGGGCGCGCCGATCCCGCTGCTCGCTGCCGAGCGCGTCCGGCGGACCGCCGGCAACGTCACAACCTTGGATGCCGGGCGCGGCTGTCCGTATCAGTGCTCGTTTTGCACCATCATCAACGTGCAAGGCCGCAAGTCGCGGCGCCGCTCGCCGGACGATGTCGAACACATCGTCCGCACCAACTACGCCCAGGGGCTGCGCAGCTTCTTCATCACCGACGACAATTTCGCCCGCAACAAGGATTGGGAGCTGATCCTCGACCGGCTGATCTATCTGCGGGAAGTCGAGAAGCTCAACATCGGCTTCATCATTCAGGTCGACACGCTGTGCCACAAGGAGCCGCGCTTCATCGAGAAGTGCGCGCGCGCCGGCGTGCGCCGCGTCTTCATCGGTCTGGAGAACATCAGCCCGGACAATCTCGCCGGCGCCAAGAAGAAGCAGAACAAGATCACCGAATACCGCGCCATGCTACTGGCCTGGAAGGCGGCGCGGGTGATCACTTACGCCGGCTACATCCTTGGCTTCCCCAACGACACGCCCGAGAAGATCCTGCGCGACATCGATGTCATCAAGCGCGAGCTGCCGGTCGATCTGTTGGAGTTCTTCTATCTGACGCCGTTGCCGGGCTCGGAGGATCACCTCAAGCTGGTGCGCGCCGGCGCGACTCTCGACCCGGACCTCAACAAATACGACCTCAATCACATCTGCACGCCGCATCCGAAGATGAGCGATGCGGAATGGAACGGCGTCTACAAGGCGGCGTGGCAGCACTACTACACGACCGAGCACATCACCACGATCCTGAAGCGCGTCGCCGCCAGCGGCGGCAACGCCTCGAACGCGCTGTTCCTGATCACCTGGTTCAAGGGCTCGATCGACTTCGAGAAAATCCATCCGCTCGAAGCCGGCTTCCTGCGGCTGAAATTCCGCCGCGACCGTCGCCCGACAATGCCGCGCGAGAGCGTCTTTGCATTCTATCCGCGCTACTGGACCAGCACCGTCAGCAAGCTGTTGAAGCTCGGCATGCTCTATCTGCAGCTACGCAAGATCTATTTGCAGATCAAGCGCGACCCCAACAAACACCTCTACACCGACATGGCGATGAGCGCCTGGGCCGACGACAGCGACGCGCACGATCTGTTCGACACCGACGACGCGCGCGCCTACGTCGGCGAGCAGAAGCGGCTGCAGGCTGTCACCGCGGGCCGCCGTTCGTCCGAGCCGTTGGCCGCGACCGGGACGGGCGGGTAGCGCCGTCGGCGTCGACGGCGGAGCGGTCGGCGCGTGCTGCTCAATGACCCATTGGGGCCGGTCCGCCGAGCTTGACGGTTCGCAATGTCAGCGCAAGTGGAACGGCTGCCAGCGAAATGATCATCAGCGCCCAGAACGCATCCATATAGGACATCAGCGAAGCCTGGTTCTGTACCTGCTGTCCGATCCATTGGATCGCCTGCTGATGCGCCTGGGCCAATGAGTTTCCCTGGGCGGCAAACACGTTCGTCAGCTGTTGGAGCGCCGTTTGGTATTGCATGCTGGACGGCGTTACCATCTCGGCCAACCGGCTTTGGTGAAATTGTTCGCGATGCGACAGCACGTTCGACACCAGCGAAACGCCGATCGAGCCACCGGTGTTGCGCGCCGCGTTGATGAGCGCTGACGCCTGGTCGGTTTTGTCGGATGGGATGCCGTCGTACGACGCCGTCATGATCGGGATGAAGATCAGCGGCAGGCCGACGCCGAGGAGCATGCGGCTACGCGCCATGAACCAGAAGCCGAGGTCGCCATACACGTTCGTCATGTCGTACATGGCGAATGCGATGACGAGCGCGCCAGCGATGATCAGATATTTTGGCTGCACCTTGGCTGCGATGCGGCCGACGACGATCATCATGAACATCGTGACGATGCCGCCGGGCGACAGGACGAGACCCGCCCAGGTCGCTGTGTAGCCGAAGTCCTGCTGAACTAATTGCGGAAGAAACTGGGTCGTCGCGAGAAGGATCGCGCCGGTTGCCGTCATCACCAGAAAGCAAGCGCCGAACTGCCGTTTCGCCACCATGCGCACGTCGATCATTGGATTGCGACGTGTCATTTCCCAAGGGATCATCAACACGAACGCCGATCCGCAGATGATCGCGAAGGTGATGATGAACGGGGAGGCGAACCAGTCGTCTTCCAGGCCGCGATCGAGCAACACCTCGAGCGCGCCGAGGAAGGTCGCGACCAGGGCGAAGCCGATGACGTCGAACCGGATTTTGGCTCCTCCTTGTCCGGCTTCCGCGGCTCGTGCAGCACCGCAGAGATCAGGGCGATGGCGAACAGGCCGACCGGGGCGTTGATCAGGAAGCACCAGTGCCAGGACAGATTGTCGGACAGCCAGCCGCCGAGCGTCGGTCCGACCACGGGCGCGACCACGACGGCGATGCCGAAAACCGCAAACGCCTGGCCGCGCTTGGCGGGCGGGAACGCGTCCGCGAGAATCGACTGCGCCACCGGCACCATGCCGCCGCCGCCGAGACCCTGCAGGATGCGAAACACCAGCAGCGCGTTCAGGCTGGTGGCGAAGCCGCACAGCACCGAGCTCACGGTGAAGATGCCGAGACAGATCAGAAAGAACGTCTTGCGGCCGAGCATTTTGGCGAGAAAGCTCGACGCAGTCAGAATGATCGCGTTTGATACCAGATAAGTCGTGACGACCCAGGAGGCTTCATCCGAGCTGACACCCAGGCCTCCGCCGATATAGGGCAGCGCCACGTTCGCGATAGTGGTGTCGAGCACTTCCATGAAGCTCGCGAGCGCAACCACCATGGCGATCAGCCAGGGATTGGCGGTCGTTGCGCTCGTCGCCAAGCCGGCTTCGGCGTCGCTGCTCACAGCAGCCGCTCCAAGCGTTCGACGAGCGACGAGGCCGGATTGACCCGTACGGTCGGTACCACGGACATGCCAGGTCCCAGAGCGACGTCGGCCGGCGGGTTCTCGATCACGATCTTGACCGGCACGCGCTGCACGATCTTCACGTAGTTGCCGGTCGCATTTTGTGCCGGCAACAGCGAGAACGCCGTGCCGGAGCCGGGTTGCACACTCTCGACGTGACCCACGATGGTCCGTCCTGGGTAAGCGTCGATCTTGAGCTTGACCTTCTCGCCTGGCCGCATCCGGTCGAGCTGAATCTCCTTGAAGTTTGCCGTGACCCAGATCTCGTCCGGTACGACGATGGCCAAGTTTGTCCCGGCTTGCGCGAACTGACCGACCGCGGCCGACAGGCCGACGACGCGGCCGGGCTGCGCAGCGGTGACGGTCGTGTAGGAGAGATTGAGCGCGGCTTGGTCGCGTTGCGCCTCGGCTTGTGCGAGATTTGCGACGGCGCTCTTGCGCTGTGCCTTGAGTGCCTCGATCTGCCGGCGTGCGAGGTTGAGCGTGGCTTCAGCGCTGAGCTTTGCGGCCTGCTGCTGATGGAGTTGGGATGTGTACTGCTCCGAATTCTGCACGGTGCCGTATCCGGTGCTCTCCAGATGCTGATAGCGCTGCGCCTGTTGCTGGGCGAACACCAGCGCTGCCTGCGCCTGATCGAGCTGCCCTTGGTTTGCAGTTATCTGGGCCTGCTGCACATCGAGCTGGGCATCGACGTTCTCGATGTTGGCCTGTGCCGCTGCGACCTGCGCATCGGCCTGGGCGAGGGCGGCGCGGTAGTCGCGATCGTCGAGGCGTGCGATCACGTCACCCGCGACGACGTGCTGGTTGTCGGTGACCGGAACGGACGTGATGTATCCCGAGACTTTCGACGCCAGAGGGAATTGCCGGGCCGCGATGAAGGCGTCGTCGGTCTCCTCGAAATGATTGGCGTAGTCTTCGTAGAGGTAGCCGCCGCCGACTGCAGCGAGCAACGCGGCAGCGAGCAGGATGGCCTTGGGGCGGCGGTAGAGCGGCGTTCGTTCGACCGGGCTACTGGCTACGTGCGAGGAAGGCCTTTCGTGCGAGGTGCCATCCTTCGCCGTTGGATCGTCCTGTGCGGGAACCCGCGCGGTGACCTTTGATTCGTCGGAAGAGCTTGCTGATGATTGCGCGGCCGGCACCGAGCCTTCGTTGCCGCTGCGGCCTTGCTTGAGCTCGACGACCTTCTGCTCCGACATAACGTGCTCCAGAAACGTCTAGAAACAAAACGGTACCGTACCGTTTTTGTGATGTAGCGGTAGCGAAGTCTGGCGTCAATCGGAACGATACAGTATCGTTCTATTTACAAGCAGATGTGATGGCTATAGTGTCGAGGCATCCTTTGCTGGCCCCGGACCCAACCATGATTGACGATACCCAGAACGCTGCGGAGCTTCGCCGGCCGCGATCCAAGTCGGGTGCCGGCCGCGGCGGACGGCCTTCGAAAGAACAGGCTGGGGAGGTTGATGGTCGCATCCTGGACGCGGCCCGTCAGGTGTTTCTGCGGCGGGGGTTCGAGGGCGCGAGCATCGACGAGATTGCCGAGGCGGCCCGCTCAGGCAAGCAAACAATCTATTCCCGCTTCCGTGATAAGCGCGCGTTGTTCACCGAAGTGGTGACGCGGGACATTCTCGCCCGCATCGCGGAGTTCAAGGCCGAGACGCCGGTCGGCTCCACATTGGAGGAGCGGCTCAGCAGTGCCACGGCCACATTGCTGCGTTGGAGTTTCGACGCTGATCGCATCGCATTGATGCGGCTCGCCATCGCGGAAGCGAATCGCTTTCCCGATCTGGCCGCTCGGGTCAGCCGCACGGCGCGCGACCTTTCCACCAAGCTCGGTGCAGATCTGCTGCGCCGTTCGATCGGTGCCGACGAACTCGCCTCCATGCCGGCATTTGCACCGGAACGCCTAGTCATGACCGCGCGGTTTTTCCTCGACGTCCTTGTCGTGCCGATGATGTTCAGGGCGCTGTTCCAGGTGGACCTCAAGTATCTCGAGCCGGAAATAGACCGGCACATCGAGGCAGGCGTGACGTTCTTCCTTGCGGCCTGCCGCAACGACGAGACACGTGGATCGATCTAAATCTCCAGCCGATTTCGGCTGAAACGCCGCCTTACCGCTGCGCGAACGCCAGCTTCGCACCCAGCGCCACGAATGCGGCCGCGAAGCTGCGGCGCATCCAGGTCAGCACGCGTGGCCTTGTGATGACGTGATCGCGCAGCCAGGCGGCGAACAGGCCGTAGATCGCGAACACCACGAACGTCATCAGCATGAACACCGCGCTGAGCTCGATCATGCGCAACAGCGGATGCGGATCGTCCGCCGAGACGAACTGCGGCAGGAAGGCGAGGAAGAATATCGACAGCTTCGGGTTGAGGATGTTGATCAGGATGCCGGTGATCGTCGTCTGCAGTGCCGACGGAGCGGAGTTGTCTTTCTCGACGCTGAGCGGCCCGCGTTCACCGAGTGTCTGCCACGCCATGTACAACAAGTAAGCGACCCCGAGATACTTGAAGGTTTCGAACGCGACCGCGCTGGCGTGGAGCAGGGCGGCTAGCCCGAGGATTGCCGCCGCCATGTGCGGCACGATGCCGAGCGTCGAGCCGAACGCCGCGATCGTGCTGGCGCGCGGGCCGCGCGAGAGACCGGCGGCGACGGTGTACAGCACCCCGGTGCCCGGTGAGGCGACGACGACCAGGCAGGTGATGAGGAATTCCGGGCTCAGCATGGCAGGTGTTCCGCTGTTGAGATGGACTTGCAATTTTCGTCCCGGCGCGGAAACGTGCCGCGCCAAAATCGACTGGTCAATAAACTTGGAGACGCAGATGGGTGGGCCGCTCGCCGGCATCAAGGTGATCGAGATCGCGCAGGCGATCGCCGGTCCGATGGCCGGGATGATCCTCGGCGATATGGGCGCCGACGTCATCAAGGTCGAGAAGCACGATGGCGGCGACGATGCACGGCATTGGGGACCGCCCTTCGTCGATGGCGACTCGCTGTTCTTCCACGGCTTCAACCGCAACAAGCGGTCGGTGACGCTCGACATCAAGCATCCGGACGACGTCGCCAAGCTGAAGGAGCTGGCGAAGGATGCCGACATCCTGATCCAGAATTTGCGCTCCGGCGTGGTCGCGTCCTGCGGCATCGGGCCGGACGTAATGTGCGCCATCAATCCGCGGTTGATCTATTGTTCGGTGTGGGCGTTCGGCAAAACCGGGCCGCTCAGCCGCGAGCCGGGATTCGATCCGCTGCTGCAGGCCTATGGCGGGGTGATGTCGCTGACTGGTCGCCCCGAAGATCCACCGGCGTTCTGCGCGCCCGCGATCAACGACTGCGCCACGGCACAGTGGTGCGTGATCGGCGCGCTGTCGGCGTTGCAGCAGCGGCACGCTACCGGCAAGGGATGCGTGATCGACACCTCGTTGTTCGATAGCGCGATCGCCTGGGTCGGCACGCAGCTCAACGGCTATCTGTTCTCCGGCGAACCGCCGCCCCGGCACGGCACCGCCAGCGCGACGCTGGCGCCGTATCAGGTGTTCGAGACCGCCGATCGGCCGATCTGCATCGCCGCCGGCAATGATCGGCTGTTCGCCAAATGCGCCGAGGTGCTGGGCCATCCGGAGTGGATCACCGACGCGCGCTTCGCGCGGGTCCGCGACCGCGCCGAACATCGCCCTGAGCTGGTGGCGTTGATGCAACCGGTGCTGACCAGAAAGCCCGCCGGCGAATGGCTGAGCGCGCTCAAAAGCGCCGGCGTGCCGGTAAGCCCGGTCAACGACATCCCCGAGTTGGCTGCGACCGAACAATTCGCCGCGGCCGATATGATCCGCACCATGCCGGGCACCGGGCTCAAAGTCGCCGGCCTGCCGATCATGTTCGACGGCGAGCGGCCGCATCCGATCCTGAACACGCCGAAGCTCGGCGCGCATAACGACGAGGCGCTGAACAGCCGCCCGTCCGCCGCCGAGTAACAGACGGTTCAAGATTTCGTCACCGACCGGCCCGACCAGTTTCATGCATTTGCATGGTGTTGGCCGCTCGGCTAGGTTCCGCGCGCCGGTTCTCTGGTTTCCCTCATTCAGGATATCGACCTATGCCTTCTCCCTACAGCGTCGCCGTCGTCGTCGGCAGCCTGCGTAACAACGGCTTCTCGCTGCGCACGGCGCAAACTCTGGCCAAGCTCGCGCCCGACACCCTCAAGCTCGATATCGTCACGCTGGAGGGCCTGTCTTTCTACAACCAGGATCTCGAGGCCAACGCGCCTTCCGACTGGGTCGCCTTCCGCGACAAGATCAAGGTGGCCGACGCGGTGCTGTTCGTCACCCCGGAGTACAACCGTTCGATTCCCGGCGTGCTCAAGAACGCCATCGACGTCGGCTCGCGTCCGTACGGCAAGAGCGCGTTCGACAAGAAGCCGGCCGGTGTGGTGTCGATCTCGATCGGCGCGGTCGGTGGGTTCGGCGCCAACCATCATCTGCGGCAGTGCCTGACGTTCCTCAACATGCCGACGCTGCAGCAGCCCGAGGCCTATGTGGGCATGATCGGCGACGCGTTCGACGATAAGGGCGACATGGTCAAGGATGCGACCAAGGGCTTTCTCAAGACCTACATCGACGCCTTCGCGACCTTCGTCGCGCAGCAGCACAAGTAAGGCTGGTAAGACGCGTCCCATCCCCGTCATTGCGAGCGAAGCGAAGCAATCCAGCTCCGTGCGCCGAGCTGGATTGCTTCGTCGCTTCGGTCCTCGCAATGACGGGGAGGGGCAATTCGTCCGGCCTGCATCGTTAGCGGCGCGTTAACTGCTGCGCGGCATGGTCGCCGCATGGTCACCCGCTCGCGCCTCAAATCGATCCTGACCGGTATCGCGCTGTATGCGATCGCCGCGGCTGTGATCGGCTATTTCTGGGTCAATGCCTACACCGGGCGTTACGGGCTCGACGCCCAGCAGGAGCTCGATCAGGAGATCATCTCGCTGACCTCCGAACTGCAGCGTCTGAAGAAGGAGCGCGTCGAGGGCGAGCACCGCGTTTCGCTGCTGCGTTCCGACAGCATCGATCCCGACATGCTCGACGAGCGAGTCCGATTCCAGCTCGACTACGTCAATCCCGCCGACCTGGTGCGGATGAACCCGCCGCGTTAGCTCACGCGCGGCCCTGACGCCGCGATAACGTCGCTCATATTCCAAAAACCGTTTCGATCCATGTCGAAAGTTGCGCGTCGTTGCGCTGCGGCATAGCGAATTGCGAAGGCGGTTATGCCGATCCTTTCACCGCGTGATAAGTTACGCTAGAGAGGCTTGAAAGCACCTCGAACCGGGATCGCCATGGCCGCACCGAAAAAGAGCGCCGCGAAAGACACAGAGCAGGTCCACTCCGACAAGCCGCGTGTTGTGGAATTCACCAAGGACGAAGAGCTGCGCGCGCTGCGCGACATGCTGCTGATCCGCCGCTTCGAAGAAAAGGCCGGCCAACTTTACGGCATGGGCGCGATCGGCGGCTTCTGTCATCTCTATATCGGTCAGGAAGCTGTCGTCGTCGGCATGCAGATGGCGCTGCGCGAAGGCGATCAGGTGATCACCGGTTATCGCGATCACGGTCACATGCTGGCCTGCGGCATGGATGCCAATGGCGTGATGGCCGAACTGACCGGACGCCGCGGCGGCTATTCGAAGGGCAAAGGCGGCTCGATGCACATGTTCAGCCGCGAGAAGAGTTTCTTCGGCGGCCACGGCATCGTCGGTGCGCAGGTGTCGCTCGGCACCGGCATCGCCTTCGCCAACCGCTATCGTGACGACGGCCGCGTCAGCATCGCGTATTTCGGCGACGGCGCCTCCAACCAGGGCCAGGTCTACGAGAGCTTCAACATGGCGGAGCTCTGGAAGCTCCCCGTGGTGTACGTCATCGAGAACAATCGCTACGCGATGGGCACGTCGGTGACGCGCTCGTCGGCGCAGACGGATTTCTCCAAGCGCGGCGTGTCGTTCAACATTCCTGGCGAGCAGGTCGACGGCATGGACGTGCGCGCCGTGAAGGCCGCCGCCGATAAGGCCGTGGCGCATTGCCGCGCCGGCAACGGACCCTACATCCTCGAGATGCAGACCTATCGCTATCGCGGCCACTCGATGTCCGATCCGGCGAAGTATCGCACCCGCGAAGAGGTCGACAAGGTCCGCAACGATCAGGATCCGATCGAGCAGGTGCGTCATCGCCTGCTGGCGCAGAAAGTGACCGAGGAAGAACTCAAGGCCATCGACGCCGAGGTTCGCAAGATCGTCAACGAAGCCGCCGATTTCGCCCAGAACGATCCAGAGCCCGCGCCCGCCGAGCTCTACACCGATGTCTATCGCTGATGACGATCGCTGACGCGCTGCCGCATAGGCGGCGCGTGCGCGCGTGATCGAAGCCCCGCCGGAGTCACAATGCCCACTCAAATTCTGATGCCCGCGCTGTCGCCGACCATGGAGAAAGGCAATCTTTCGAAATGGCTGAAGAAGGAAGGCGACAAGGTCAAAAGCGGCGACGTGATCGCGGAGATCGAAACCGACAAGGCGACCATGGAGGTCGAGGCGGCCGATGAAGGCACACTCGGCCAGATCCTGATCCCGGAAGGTACCAACGACGTCGCGGTGAATACGCCAATCGCCACCATCCTCGGCGATGGCGAGAGCGCCTCCGACGGCGTCAAAGCCTCTGACCCTGCCGCCCAGAACAAGGCCGCGCAATCGGCGCCGCCCGCGGCGACCCCCGAAGCCGCCGAGGCTAAATCAGCTCAGGCGCCGGCGCAGCACGCGCCTGAAGCGCCAACGGTCTCGGCCGCCAACGATCCGGAAGTCCCGGCCGGCACCGAGATGGTGAAGCTCACCGTCCGCGAAGCGCTGCGCGATGCCATGGCCGAAGAGATGCGCCGCGACGGCGACGTGCTCGTGATGGGCGAGGAGGTCGCCGAGTATCAGGGCGCCTACAAGGTCACCCAGGGGCTGCTGCAGGAATTCGGTGCGCGCCGCGTGATCGACACGCCGATCACCGAGCACGGCTTCGCCGGCGTCGGCGTCGGCGCGGGTTTCGCTGGCCTCAAGCCGATCGTCGAGTTCATGACTTTCAACTTCGCCATGCAGGCGATCGACCAGATCATCAACTCGGCCGCCAAGACGTTGTACATGTCCGGCGGCCAGCTCGGCTGCTCGATCGTGTTCCGCGGCCCCAACGGCGCCGCCTCGCGTGTCGCCGCCCAGCACAGCCAGGACTACTCGGCCTGGTACTCGCAGATCCCGGGCCTCAAGGTCGTGGCACCGTATTCGGCCGCCGACGCCAAGGGCCTGCTTAAGGCCGCGATCCGCGATCCCAATCCGGTGGTCTTCCTCGAGCACGAGATGCTGTACGGCCAGAGCTTCGAGGTGCCGAAGCTCGACGACTACGTGGTGCCGATCGGCAAGGCCAAGGTCGCGCGCGAGGGCCAGCACGTCACGCTGATCTCGTGGTCGCACGGCATGACCTACACGCTGAAGGCTGCCGAGGAATTGGCCAAGGACGGCATCGAGGCCGAAGTGATCGACCTGCGCACGCTGCGCCCGCTCGACACCGACACCATCATCGCTTCGGTCAAGAAGACCTCGCGGGTGGTGACGGTCGAGGAAGGCTGGCAGCAGAACGGCATCGGTGCAGAGCTCGCCGCCCGCATCATGGAGCACGCCTTCGATTATCTCGATGCGCCGGTCACGCGCGTCTCCGGCAAGGACGTGCCGATGCCGTACGCAGCCAATCTCGAGAAGCTGGCGCTGCCCAGCGTTGCCGAAGTCGTCGAGGCGGCCAAGGCCGTCTGCTACAGGTAGTCGCGATGGCCGGTCCCAAGCAACAGCCACTGCCGCCGGACGTCGAGGGCCGCGAAGACGCCACCGAAATCTTGCGCGCCTTCGTGCTCGACGGCGGGCTGTCGATCGCCTTCATGCGCGCGTTCGAGGAGCCGGAGATGTGGGGGCTGTTGCTCGTCGACATCGCCCGCCACGCCGCACGCGCCTACGCGCGTGAGAGCGAATACACCGAAGACGAAGCGATGGGCCGGATCATCGAAATGTTCGAAGCCGAGATCGCCCGCCCGACCGACACGGGCTCGACCTCCGAGCGGCCTCAGTAAGGTTTTCAACTCATGCCGATCAATATTCTGATGCCTGCTTTGTCGCCTACGATGGAGAAGGGCAATCTCGCCAAGTGGCTGAAGAAGGAAGGCGACAAGGTCAAAAGCGGCGACGTCATCGCCGAGATCGAGACCGACAAGGCGACGATGGAAGTCGAAGCCGTCGACGAAGGCACGATCGCCAAGATCCTGGTGCCCGAGGGCACTCAGGACGTCCCGGTCAACGACGTGATCGCGGTGCTGGCCGGCGAGGGCGAGGACGCCAAGGCGGCCGGGGCAGGGGCTGGCAAGGCCGCTGCCGGCGGTGCCCCCTCACCCCAGCCCTCTCCCCAAAGGGGAGAGGGGGCCGGCCCTGCGGGCGGCAAGGCTGAGGCCACCTCAAGCGCACAGGGCAGTCCAGACCAAAAGCCGGCGCCACAGTCGTCTTCACCTCTCCCCAGCGGGGAGAGGTCGCCGCCGCAGGCGGCGGGTGAGGGGGGCGCGGCGCAAGCGAATGGCCGCGTGTTCGCTTCGCCATTGGCGCGGCGGCTCGCGAAGGATGCCGGCATCGAAATCGGCCGCATCAGCGGCACGGGTCCGCACGGCCGCGTCATTGCCCAGGACGTCGAAAAGGCTAAGGCCGGCGGCGGCCTGAAGGCACCGGCTGCGGCGCCTGCAGCGGGTCCGGCGGTTGCGCCGTCGATGTCCGATCAGCAGATCCGCGCGCTGTATCCGGATGGCAGCTACGAGGTGGTGCCGCACGACGGCATGCGTCGCACCATCGCGCAGCGGCTGACGCAGTCGACCCAGACCATCCCGCATTTCTATCTGACTATCGACTGCAACCTCGACCGGCTGATGCAGGCCCGCGAGGACATCAACGCCGCAGCGCCGAAGGACAAGGACGGCAAGCCGGCCTACAAGCTGTCGGTCAACGACTTCGTCATCAAGGCGATGGCGATTGCGCTGCAGCGAGTTCCCGACGCTAACGTGTCGTGGACCGAGGCCGGCATGCTCAAGCACAAGCATTCCGACATCGGCGTCGCGGTGGCGATGCCGGGAGGCCTGATCACCCCGATCATCCGCAGCGCCGAGACGGCTTCGCTGTCGTCGATCTCCGCGCAGATGAAGGACTTCGCCGCCCGCGCCCGGGCTCGCAAACTGAAGCCCGAAGAGTATCAGGGCGGCACCACCGCGGTGTCCAATCTCGGCATGTACGGCATCAAGGACTTCACCGCGGTCATCAACCCGCCGCACGCCACCATCCTAGCGGTCGGCACTGGCGAGCAGCGGCCGATCGTCATCGACGGCAAGATCGAGATAGCCACCATGATGAGCGTGACGCTGAGCTGCGACCACCGCGCCGTCGATGGCGCGCTCGGCGCGCAACTGATCGGTGCTTTCAAGACGCTGATCGAAAATCCCGTGATGATGATGGTGTGACATCTTTCTTCCCCTCTCCCCTTGTGGGAGAGGGTGCCCGAGCGGAGCGAGGGCGGGTGAGGGGGCATGATTCAGCGTGTACCGAATCAGCAGAGGCAGTTCGCCAAGCAGCTCCGCACCAATGCGACCGATGCAGAACGTGCGCTGTGGAAGCTCCTGAGGTCGCGGCGATTGTCGCACCTCAAGTTTCGTCGGCAAGTGCCGCTCGGGTCATGGATCGTCGATTTCGTCTGTTTCGAGCGGCGCCTGATCGTGGAAGCCGACGGTAGTCAGCACGCCGATAGTGATCACGATGCCATGCGTGATCGTGACCTCCACGATCGCGGCTTTCGCGTCTTGCGTTACTGGAACAACGATATTCTGCTGCGATCCGATGCCGTAATCGAGGCGATCGCCCAAGCCGCGGCGCCGAACCCCTCACCCGTCTGCGCGCCTGACGGCGCGCATCCACCCTCTCCCACAAGGGGAGAGGGGAAGAACAGCGAGTAATCATGACCGACACCTCCTTCGACGTCATCATCATCGGTTCCGGTCCCGGCGGCTACGTGGCGGCGATCCGGGCGGCGCAGCTCGGGTTCAAGACGGCGATCGTCGAGAAGACGCATCTCGGCGGCATCTGCCTGAACTGGGGCTGCATCCCGACCAAGGCGCTGCTGCGCTCGGCCGAGATTTATCACTACATGCAGCACGCCAAGGATTACGGGCTGTCGGCCGACAATATCAGCTACGACCCCAAGGCGGTGGTGAAGCGCTCGCGCGGCGTCGCCAATCAGCTCAACACCGGCGTCGGCTTCCTGATGAAGAAGAACAAGGTCTCGGTGATCTGGGGCCAGGCGACGATCGACGCGCCCGGCAAGATCACCGTCGCCGCCTCCAAGACCGAAGCGCCGAAGGGCGCGCTTCCGCCCGGCAGCTATCAGGCCAAGCACATCATCGTCGCCACGGGCGCCCGGCCGCGGGCGCTGCCGGGGCTCGAGCCGGACAAGAAGCTGATCTGGACCTATTTCGAGGCGATGGTGCCCGAACGCATGCCGAAGTCGCTGCTGGTCGTCGGATCAGGCGCGATCGGCATCGAGTTCGCCTCGTTCTTCCACACCATGGGCTCGAAAGTCACCGTGGTCGAAGTGCTGCCGCAAATCCTCCCGGTCGAGGACGCCGAGATTGCCGGCATGGCCCGCAAGCGCTTCGAGAAGCAGGGCATCCGCATCCTCTCCGGCACCAAGGTCACCAAGCTCGACAAGAAGGCCGACAGCGTCGTCGCCACCATCGACAGCGGCGACGGCAAGCCGATCACCGAGGAATTCGAGCGGGTGATTTCGGCGGTCGGCGTCGTCGGCAATGTCGAGAATCTCGGGCTGGAGAAGCTCGGGGTGAAGCTGGAGCGCGGCCTGATCGCCATCGACGGAGTCGGCAAGACCAACGTTCCGGGCATCTACGCCATCGGCGACATCGCCGGGCCGCCGATGCTGGCGCACAAGGCCGAGCACGAGGGCGTCGTCTGCGTCGAGGCCATCAAGGGCCTGCACCCGCATCCGATCGACAAGCTCAAGATCCCGGGCTGCACCTACTGCAATCCGCAGATCGCCTCCGTCGGCCTCACCGAGGCCGCCGCCAAGGCCAAGGGCTACGACATCCGGGTCGGGCGCTTCCCGTTCATCGCCAACGGCAAGGCGATCGCGCTCGGCGAGGACCAGGGCTTGGTCAAGGTGATCTTCGACAAGAAGACCGGCCAGCTGCTTGGCGCCCATATGATCGGCGCCGAAGTCACCGAACTGATCCAGGGCTACGTCGTGGCGATGAACCTCGAGACCACCGAGGAAGAGCTGATGCACACCGTCTTCCCGCATCCGACGCTGTCGGAAATGATGAAGGAAGCCGTTCTCGACGCCTACGGGCGGGTGCTCAACAACTAACGCTCAGGGCTTTTTCACGCCAAATAGCGTACCAAAAGGTGTCTCTGGAGCAACGTTTGTGACTATTTCGCAACGGTTCCGGAACATTTAACCGTCTAGCCGGCTGGTACTTGCCCGCGCCGCTTTTTAGCCACACCGGTCAATGAGATCATTCCGGGTCGGCTGAAGGCCGTCACGAGAATAGTTTTTCTCGGATCTGTGCGCGGGAAGTACGAGTTCGGATGAACGCCACCCACACCATCGCGACGAGGCTTTCCAGCCGGGCTTGGCCCGCCGCTGCGGCCGCCGCGATTCCGGATGGCGAGGCGCTCGTCCCGGCCGAGGCGAAGCCGGTCCTGAGCCGGAGCGTAGCAGCGTTCATCTTCGAAATGCCACGATCCGCCGCGGTTTCGAAGCGGGCCGGCCGTGATGTTGCCCAACAGCTACCCGATGCTGGCAACATCCGGACGAAAATCTTGCTCGATCATTTCACCATTTTGAACCGGCCCTCGCTTCCGAAAACATCGGAATCGCGCGGTTGGATTGACGGAAATTTGAGCGGCACTGAGCTATTAGGGCGCCCGTCCAACCGGATTGGCCGCGCGACAGATCAGTGCCTGGGAGCTTTTCGGTGGGGTGTCTCGGAGGCCGCGGAGGAAACCGCTGCCGGACCGGGCCGGGCGGGCGAGTGCGATGCGGAAGTTTGAGCGTACCATAGTCGCAGCATTGCTGATCGGCGCCGTCGTGACCCCGGCGGCTGCCTTCGAGGGCACGCCCGTCAGTCCGGAAAACACCGCGATTCCCGTCGCCACCACCCAGCCGGCGACCGCGCCCGCGCTGAAGAAAGCGGTGCCGGCTCAGCCGAGCACGACGTCGCTCACCGCGCTGCAATATGCCGCCGAGGGCGGTCACCCGATCGCGCAGTGGCGGCTCGGCAAGATGTATGCGGACGGGCATGGCGTCGATCAGGACGACCTGCGGGCGTTCGACTACTTCAGCAAGATCGCCAACGCCCACGCCGAAGATAGCCCGTCGGCGCCGCAGGCCGCCGTCGTCGCCAACGCCTTCGTGGCGCTCGGCCGCTATTATCTCGACGGCATCCCGAATTCGAAGATCAAGCGTGACCCGGAGCGGGCGCGCGAGATGTTCTCTTATGCGGCGTCCTATTTCGGCAACGCTGACGCCCAGTATGATCTGGCCCGGCTGTATATCGACGGCGTCGGCATGCCGCGCGACTTCCGCTACGGCGCCCGCTGGCTCGGCCTCGCCGCTCAGAAGGGCCAGCATCAGGCCCAGGCACTGCTCGGACAATTGCTGTTCAACGGCGATCAGCTGCCGCGCCAGGCCGCGCGCGGCCTGATGTGGCTGACGCTGGCGCGCGACGCCGCGACCACCGACGAGACCTGGATCAAGGACAGCTACAACAAGGCCATCGCCAAGGCCTCCGAAGACGACCGCGCCATGGCGCTGCAGATGCTCGAGCACTGGGTGCAGGGGCGGCGGGACTGAGCTGCAGCCGGGCGGCGTCCTCATCACCAGCAATCCATCCTATCAACCAGCACGACGTCATCCTGAGGCGCTCGGCGCGCAGCGGCGAGCCTCGAAGGATGGGCCGCAAGGATGGCCGGCGCTGGCCTCGCAGCGGCCGTCGCCCTTCGAGGGCGCTACGCGCCACCTCAGGGTGACGGCGCTCATTGCCTGGAGCTGAGCCCTAAGCCGCTTCCAAGTCGAAGTCCGCCCACACCGGGACGTGGTCGGATGGCTTTTCCCAATTGCGCACGTAGCTGTCGATGCCGACGTGGCGCAACCGGTCGGCGGCCTGCGGTGATAGCAGCAGATGGTCGATGCGCAGGCCCCAGTTCTTCTGCCAGGCGCCGGCCTGATAGTCCCAGAACGTGTATTGGCCGGGCTCGTCCGTTGTGGCGCGCAGCGCATCGGTGAGTCCGAGCGATAGCAGCGCCTGGAAACTGTCTCGGGTCTCGCGCCGGAAAAGGGCGTCCTCGGTCCAGGCGGCGGGATTGTGGACGTCGCCGGGGGCGGGGATGACGTTGAAGTCGCCGGCGAGGATCAGCGGCTCCTCGGTCTTCAGGTTCTCTTTCGTGTAGTGAAGAAGCCGCGACATCCAGTTCAGCTTATAGGGATATTTCTCGCTGCCGACCGGGTTGCCATTGGGCAGATACAGGCAGGCGACGCGGACCACGCCGCGCTTCAGCGACACCACACCTTCAAGGAAACGGGCATGGGTGTCGGTGTCGTCGCCGGCAAGGCCCGGCTTGGCTTCCTCCAGCGGATGCTTCGACAACAGCGCGACGCCGTTGAAGGTCTTCTGGCCGTGGGTGACGACGTTGTAGCCCAGCGCTTCGATCGCCTCGCGCGGAAACGCATCATCGACGCACTTGATTTCCTGCAGGCAGACGACGTCGGGCTGGCACTCCTTCAGCCACGTGACGAGGAGATCGAGCCGCTGACGGACCGAATTGACGTTCCAGGTGGCGATGCGCATGGGGATTCCGGCTGAGGTTCGACGACCAGTCTAGGACGATCCGGGCCTACCCGCCAAATCCCCCGATGCGACGGATGCAATGAAGCCGCTCGCGCCGAGTCGTTAGATCGAAAAGCTCGTCCCGCAGCCGCAGGACGCGGTGGCGTTCGGGTTGTTGACCCGGAACGACGCGCCGATCAAATCGTCGACGAAGTCGACTTCGGAGCCGGCAAGGAACGGCACCGAGGCCGAGTCGACCAGCACCACTGCGCCGTCCTTGGAGATCACCAGGTCGTCGTCGGTCTTGGCGCGATCGACGTCGAATTTGTACTGGAAGCCCGAGCAGCCGCCGCCCTCGACGCTGATGCGCAGCATCGCGCCCTGGCCTTCGCCCTTGAGGATTTCGCCGATCCGCTTCGCGGCTCGCGAACTGATCGTGACGTTGGTGTCGGTCATCTTGCTGCTCCGTGCCCCGGCGGGTTCAAGGCCCGCGGCGTCATTGGATTTACACGCCGACAATAGTTAAGTGCATTGCACCGCAGAATCAAACCGCACAGGAGTTCATCGCGCGTGTCGGTCGGAATGGCAGCTCCTCGCGCGCCCTATGGCTGCGACCCGGCGCAGAGCCGCGGGCGGCGATTTGCCGAACCGCCGAGCAGCAACCGCAGCGCGTTCCGCCGCGACTGCGACCGGGTGATCCATTCCAACGCGTTCCGCCGGCTGAAGCACAAGACCCAGGTCTTCGTGTTTCACGAGGGCGATCACTACCGCACGCGGCTGACCCATAGTCTGGAAGTGGCGCAGATCGCCCGGGCCATCGCCCGCCAGCTCGGTCTCGACGAAGATCTCACCGAAACACTGGCGTTGGCGCACGACCTCGGCCACCCGCCGTTCGGCCATGCCGGGGAACGGGCGCTCGATGCCTGTCTGCGCGACCACGGCGGCTTTGACCACAATGCCCAGACGCTGCGCGTGCTGACCGCGCTGGAGCATCGCTATCCGGAGTTCGACGGGCTCAATCTGACCTGGGAAACGCTGGAGGGCGTGGTCAAGCACAACGGCCCGCTGACCGATCGCGCTGGCGCCCCGCTGCCGCGCTACGCCGAACGCGGCGTGCCGCCAGGCATTGCCGAATTCAACGAGCGTCTCGATCTCGAACTGTGGAGCTTCGCCTCGCTCGAGGCGCAGGTCGCGGCGATCGCCGACGATATTGCCTACGACGCCCACGATATCGACGATGGCTTGCGAGCTGGGCTGTTCCGGGTCGACGACCTGCGCGCCGTGCCGCTCGCCGCCGATATCATTGGCGAGATTGACCGTCGGTATCCGGTTCTGGTCGAGAGCCGGCGCGGTGCCGAGCTTGTCCGTGAGCTGATTTCGCGTCTGATCCGCGCGGTGACTGAAGAGACAGTGCGGCGTCTGGCCGAGGCCGCGCCGCGGTCGCCGGACGAGGTTCGCACCGCCGCCGCGACGATCGTGGCGTTCCCGCCGGAAATCGCCGCCGCGGAGGCCGAGATCAAGGCCTTCCTGTGGAGTCATATGTACCGCGCCGAGCGGGTCATGGCGGTGATGCGCGATGCCGAGGCGATCGTGGCG
>NZ_BADD01000793.1 GCF_000333455.1 Rhodopseudomonas sp. B29 | reverse complement strand
GCCGACGTTCAGCCGCAAGCTGATGGAGCTGGAAGATCATCTCGGCACGCGGCTCCTGACCCGCACGACGCGGCGGCTGGAGCTCACCGACGCCGGCAGTGGCTACGTGGCGGCCTGCAGGCGCATCATTGAAGACGTGAGCGAGGCCGAGCGCCGTGCGGCCGGCGAATACGTCGCGCCCAAAGGCGAACTGGTCATCACCGCGCCGATCGTGTTCGGGCGGCTCCATGTCCTGCCGGTCGTGACCGCGTTTCTCGCGATGTTCCCCGAGATCGACGTCCGGTTGGTGCTGTCCGATCGTAACGTCTCGCTGCTCGACGATCACATCGACGTTGCAGTGAGGATCGGGGCGCTGCGCGATAGTTCGATGATCGCCACGCAGGTAGGCGCGGTGCGCTGGGTGGTGTGCGGCAGTCAGGATTACTTCGCCGCTCATGGTGTACCGCGCACGCCGACTGATCTCGCGAACCACGCCTGCGTCAGCTTCGAAGGCGCAGCTGCGGCCGCACCGTGGAGCTTCAAGGCCAAAGGCAAAAAGACCGCTGTCGCCGTGCCGGTGCGGGCGCGGCTTTCGGTGAACTCCGCCGAGGCCGCGCTCGACGCCGCGGCAGCGGGCGCCGGTATCACCCGTGTACTGTCGTATCAGGCCGCCGCCGCAGTCTCTGCGGGCAAACTGAAGATCGTGCTGAGCGCGTTCGAGCCCGAGCCTTTCCCGGTGAGCCTGCTGTATTTGTCGCAGGGTGTGCTGCCGCTGAAGATGCGCAGCTTCATCGACTTCGCGGCGCCGAGGCTGCGCGCCGCACTGGGCGGATTGTCGAAGCCGGCCGGCGAAGCACGGCGCCGGCGATCTTAAACGACGCCGTGTTGCTCAGAACTGCGTATGCAGCCGCGTCGCCAAAAGATGCACCGGACCGCGGTCGCGGTTGAAGGCCGGATTGGCGATGAACTGGTAGTCCGCAGTCAGCTTCCAGGAATATACCGGCAGGCTGTAATAGGCCTCGACCACGTTTTCATTGCCCGGGTTCGGCAGCCGGCCGTCACCGATGATCGCGGTGAGGCCGCCGGCGTCGAGATAGGCAATACGCGCGGCCGAGATGTGGTTGATCAGGCCGGCAAGGCCGAAGGTGTCGTCCGGCCGGTTCCACAATTTGCCCGACACCGACACGCCGGCCGACACCGAGCGGTCGGAATCCGAGAACGCGTTGGTCTCGAGATTGGGGCTGCTGAAGCCGGCGCGGGCGAACAGGCCGATTGCGTCGGTCAGCTCCTGCTCGAGATTGGCCGACACGCCGGTCTTGCTGGTGTAGGTCCGCACCGTCGAGATATCGGGCGTTGTTGCGGTGGCCTGCCCCTGGCGGACAGCGGTGTCGAAGCGGCCGAGCCGGGCGCGGTTGAGGAAGCCGGTGACCGCGATCTTGCCGGCACGGCCCCACAGCGAGTAGCGCCGCTCGATCTCGCCGACCATCTGGAACTGGCCGAAGGCAGGGTCGAGGTCGGTGCTGTTCGGCGTCACCGGTAGGTCGAACAGGCCGGCGCGGAATGTCCACGGGCCGGTGTACCACTCGGCAGCGGTGCCGTAGGTGAAGGCCCAGGCGTCGGCCGCGTAGTCGAAGGTCAGGATGTCGGCGAGACCCCAATTGAGGAAGTCGCTGCGCGGGTCGTGGGCGTATTTGTTGGTGTCGAAAATATCGCCGACCGAGAACTTGCCGGCGGTGATGACGATGCGCTCGGACGATTGCTTGCCGGCAAACTGATTGGCCGCGCCCGCCACGGTCTCGGTGGCTTCGCCGAGATCGAGGGTCTGACGTACGAAGTAGCGTGTCATGCGGGCGTAAGGATAGGACGAGCCGACCTTGTAGGATTCGGCACTTGGAAATGCCGCGACGCCGAACGTGCCGGAGAGGCCGAAGCCCTGGTCGATCTCCGGATTGATCCAGAACTCGGCGCCGTCCCACAGCTTGGCGCCGATATAGAACGTCGCGTCGAAGGTCTGGCGCGCCTGATTCGGCGTTAAGCTGTTGGTGCCGCGATAGGGCGAGCGGAACGATGGCGCGTACTGCCAGGTAAAGGTGCTCTGGCCGTGGAAGGCGAAACGATCGGTTTCGATCGCGTTGAAGCCCTTGGTGAACAAGTCCGATCTGAGCGGCTCGGCGCCAAGCTGATAGTTCAGGCCCAGCCGGATATTTTGCGTCAGCATGTCGGAGCTGACTCGCTGCCCGGCTTGCGGAAAGATGGCGTCGGTTCGGCCGAAGCCGGTGGCCAGATATTCGAGCCGGGCGCTCCAGCGCGGCGCCACCGGCACCTCGACGCCGACGCCGGCCGCCCAGCCCAGCCGCCACAACAACGCGGTCTCGTCGGTGCCGGCCGCTGTATCTGTCCAGCCCAGCCGCTCATAGCTCCAGGCGAAGCCGGCCGTCGCATAAGGCAGCCAGCCGCCCGGCAGCGCATAGCCAAGCCGGCCGCGGGCGGTGCCGGAGAGCACGACCTGATCCTGGTAGTTCAAGGTGCCGGCCAGGCCGAATTGCTGGCGGCTGCCGATCGTGTTCGGCGACTGAAGGTCGGCTTCGACGCCGATCAGCCAGCCCGACGGCAACATCAGATTGTAGCCGGCTTGCAGACCGACTGCATAGCTGCCGGTGCCCTTGAAGGCCTGGAACGGCGAGAACAGGCTGAGGGAGCCGTCGGCGGGGCTGCGCGGCGCGGACCAGTCGGAACGTCCGCCGGTGTAATCGAAATGGCCGCCGACGTAGAAGCCGGCCCAGTTGAAGGGCTCAGCGGCGGGCGCCTTCACGGCCAAGTCGCCGGCTACGGCCGGCGCTGCCATCGAGACGATGACCATCCCTGAACACAGTACCCGTCGCATGCGGCCGACCATTCCATCTCTTCGGCCGGTCCCGTACCACAATGCCGATGTCGCACCAGCCACGGATGGTTCCGAGCGCCGCTTTTCGTGGTGCGCTGTCGCGCAATGGCAACAATCAGCGCGCCGAAACGCCCGTTATTGCTGGAGTTGCGACGACTCTGTGACAAATGTCATTTGCGTGTGATCGCGCCTGCTGTTCAACCTTCCTTCAGAAGCTGTTCGGCAATCTTGGCGCGGCGCTGCTTGTAGTAATCACGGGCTCCGCCGCTAAAATGCAGCAAAGCGCCATCATCCATGATTCGGCGCGCGCAGTGCGGAACGCTTTCGGCCGATTCGCTGTTCGTAATCGGCGTTCGATCGCATGGGTGGACACGTTTTTTCCGAGCGGGGCAGGTGTGGTGACGAGATCGAAGACTGAACGGACCGCGCCGCGGCGCTGGGCTGCTCCCGCGATTGCGGTCGTGGCCGCTATGGCGGCGCTGACGCTGCCGACGCAGGGCGCCACTGCCAAGCGCCGTGCAGCACCGGTCGAAGCCACTGCGCCGCGCCCGGCCGGCGAGCCGATCATGGCAATCGTCTCGATCAAGAGCCAGCAGGTGACCCTGTACGATTCCGAGGGCTGGATTTACCGCGCCCCGGTCTCGACCGGCACCACCGGCCGTGAGACGCCGGCCGGCGTGTTCGCGGTTGTCGAGAAAGACAAGGACCATCACTCGACGATGTACGACGACGCCTGGATGCCGAACATGCAGCGCATCACCTGGAACGGCGTGGCTTTGCACGGCGGGCCGCTTCCAGGCTACGCCGCTTCGCACGGCTGCGTCCGCATGCCGTATGATTTCGCCGAGAAGCTGTTCGACAAGACCCGCATCGGCATGCGGGTGATCATCTCGCCCGAAGACGCCGCGCCGGTCGACATCAGCCATCCGGTGCTGTTCAGCCCGAATCCCGATGCGATCGCGGCCGCGCCGGCTCGTGCCGAAAGCACGGCGCGTGATGCCGAGGAGGCCGCGCGCGCGGTCGACGAGGCCAAGAAAGCCGCCAGCGCAGCGGTGCGCGAGGCGGCTCCGCTCAAGGCTTCGCTGGCCAAGCTGGAGAAGCAGAAGGCTCGCGCCGACGCCGAGCTGAAGCGGGCCGATCGGCTGATCGCCGCCGCCAAAACCGATGACGCCAAAGCCAAGGCGACGGAGCTGCAGCAGAAGGCGACGCAGGCCTCGACCGACGCGGCGAGCCAGCTCGACGCCGCCCGCACCGACGCAGACGCCAAGCGCGCCGCCGTCACCACGGCCAAGGACGCCCTCAAGGCCGCCGAAGCCAAGAAGGCCGAAACGGCCAAGATGGCGCTCGACGCCAAGCTCGCGCTCGAGCCGGTGTCGATCTACATCAGCCGCGCGACGCAGAAGCTCTATGTCCGCCGCAACACCCATAAGCCGGCGCCGGACGGCGGCGGTGAGGTGTTCGACACCTCGATCGAAGTGCCGGTGACGATCCGCGATCCCGATCAGCCGATCGGCACCCACATCTTCACCGCAATGGCCAAGACCGACGCCGGCCTGCGCTGGAGCGCCGTTTCAATCGAGCCGCGCGACGGCGCGAAGGCGGCGCTCGACCGTGTCACCATTCCGCAGGAGGTTCTCGATCGCATCGCTCCGACGGCCCAGGTGCGCTCGTCCATCATCATTTCCGACGAGCCGCTGAGCGCGGAGACCAACTACCGCACCGAATTCGTCGTGGTGCTCAACGACCAGCCGCAAGGCGGCTTCATCACCCGCAAGCCGACGCCGCGACAGGAGATGGTCGTGGCCGAGCAGGACGGCTGGGGCGACAATTTCTTCGGCGGTTTCTTCGCCCGCGAGCCCGAGCCGCAACCGGTCGATCCTCGCACCATGCGCCGCCGCGGCGGCCGCGCGTACTACTACCAGGAGCAGCCGCAGCCTCGGCAGATGTGGCCTGGCTATCAGAGCTGGTAGCTCGCCGGTCCCATCGACTAAAATGAAAAGGCTCGGCAATGTTGCCGAGCCTTTTTCGTGATGATTGGATGTCGAGAGGTGGCCGGCAGAGAGGCGACTTCCGGACAAACGCTGTTCGACGTTCGCGGCGTGTATGGACCCCTTGTTAGGGCCGCATCACGATGACCGCGGCGAATTCAGCTGATCACCGACAAACTGATAGAGGCGCGTTGCGACCGCAGCGACCAGCGTCGTCGCGATAAACAGCACGATGCCCAGCCAAAGCGACGCTGCGATCATTGCGGTCGCCGATCCGGGCAGCTGTTTGAACCAGGACAATGGTGCCGCGGCCAGCATGACGACCGGGAGCAAAGGCAGAACAATCACCGATCTTCCGAACCCGGCCGCGCGGCCCATATCGCGAAGCGCATTTTGCCAGGTGGCGCCGGGCGCCCCGATGGCGGCTGCCGGCAGCAGCACCAGCAGACGGCACACCACGAGCCACATCGCGAAGGTCGCGATCGGAGCAAGAATCGAGGCTGCCTGCATCGGAGGTCGAGAGCCGACGTAGTAGGTTGGTCCCGTCGGGGCGGTGAGGATCGCGAGACAGGACGGGAAGGCCAACAGCAGAACAAAGATCGACAGCCGGCCGAAATATGCTTGAAACCGCTCGCTCGACCAGCCGACATCTTCGTCGGCGGCTGCGTCACCGAGCAGCAATGCGAGATGCACTCTCAGCAAGAACGAACTGAGCAGGAAACTGAGCGCGATCAGCAGGGCGATCCGGGCGATGGTTTGCACGGCCGGGGAAGTCGTCAGGTAGATCGGCCCAATCCAGATGGCGACACTGCCGATTGACAGCAGCGCGACCGAAACCAGCGACGCCTGCCAGTACGTTCGGACGATGTAATACAGATCCCAATAGGCCCATACTGTCGCCGTGATGATGGATGGACATGGTCGTTCCACGCGGTCGATCTCCCGGAAACTGTCGGGCGACAGTATCCGGGAGGCGCGTTTAACAAGGCCTTTGCTCACGTCGTTAACGCGGGCAGAACGTCAATCTGCGTCTCTATGCCAACGGCTTGCAAGACGTCCAGGAACTATGAACTGTTCTACACCGCATGCACCGAGGCTTCGCGTTCCCAGAAGCGCAGCTTCGCGCACATCCGGAGGAATGCTTCCGCATCCGCCGCCTTGCTCAGCACGAGGAAGCCCTCGTCGGCGATTGCGCCGGCTTTCTCCAACAGCGGCGCGGCTTCTTGCGAATAAGCGATGAATTTGGCATGCGCGTAGGCGTCGGCGATGAAGTCGCGCGCGGTCGCTTCGGACTGCAACAACGTGCTGCCCTCGGTCGACACCAGGATCGCAACGGCGTCGTACAGCACCGATGGACCACCGTTGACCTTCTGTTTCGCCGGTCGCTCCATGTCCTTGCTGTCGGTGAAGCCGCCGACCTTAGGCGCCACCAATTCGACCAGAGCGCCGTGCTTTTTCGCGGCCGTCTCCAACGCATCGAGCAGCGAGGCGTCAACGCCGTCGCTGACCAGGATGCCGAGCTTGCGGCCCTTGAAGTCGTTCGGTCCGTTCTCGATGATGCTGAGCGCGGGAGAGGGCGGCAGATCGTCGATCACGGGTCGTGCCGGCTTCGCGGCCTTCGGCAGCTCCATGCCGAGACCGTCGGCCACCTTCTGCGCCAGCGCCTTGTCGACATTGACCAGATGTGACATCACGCGCGCGCGGATCGCCGGCGTTTCGACCTTGCTCAGTTCGAAGGTGAAGGCGCGGGCGATGTGGGTCTGCTCGATCGCCGTCTGGCTGAGATAGAACTGCCGCGCCTGGCTGTAGTGATCGGCGAATAGTTCGCCGCGTGCACGCCGCTTCTCGGCGGCGATCTCCTCGGGGAACGTCGAAAAGCCGGTGGCGGACTCGCGTGGACCTTCACCCCAGGAGTTGGGCTCGTAGTTGGCGCGGCCGCGCGGGTTGTTCAGCGTCATGTGCCCGTCCTGCTGGAAGGTGTGGAACGGGCATTTCGGCGCGTTGATGGGCAGGTCGTTGAAGTTCGGGCTGCCGAGCCGCTTCAGCTGCGTATCGAGATAGGAGAAGTTGCGGCCCTGCAGCAGCGGATCGTTGGTGAAGTCGATGCCGGGCACGATGTTGCCGGTCTGAAACGCGACCTGCTCGGTCTCGTTGAAGAAGTTGTCGACGGTGCGATTCAGCACCATCCGTCCGACGCGTCGGATCGGCACGCGCTCTTCGGGAATAATCTTGGTCGCGTCGAGAATGTCGAACTCGAACTCGTCGGCGAATTTGTCATCGAACAGCTGCAGGCCGAGCTCCCATTCGGGGAAGTCGCCCATTTGGATAGCATCCCACAGATCGCGGCGATGGAAGTCGGGATCGGCGCCGTTGATCTTCACCGCCTCGTTCCAAGCGACCGACTGCAGGCCGAGTTTCGGCTTCCAATGGAATTTGACGTAGGTGGATTTTCCCTTGGCGTTGATCATCCGGAAGGTATGGACGCCGAAACCTTCCATGAAGCGGAACGAGCGCGGAATGGTGCGGTCGGACATGATCCACAGCGCCATGTTGATCGATTCCGGCATCAGCGAGATGAAGTCCCAGAAATTGTCATGCGCGGTCTGCGCCTGCGGGAAGCCGCGATCCGGCTCCTGCTTGGCGGCGTGAATGAGGTCAGGGAATTTGATGGCGTCCTGGATGAAGAACACCGGGATGTTGTTACCAACTAGATCCCAATTGCCTTCCTTGGTGTAGAACTTCACCGCGAAGCCTCGCACGTCGCGCGCCAAATCGGCCGAGCCCTTATTGCCGGCGACGGTCGAGAAGCGCACGAACAGCGGCGTCTGCTCGCCGGCGCGCTGGAAGATGTCGGCCTTGGTGATGTCGGACAGTGACTCCGTAGTTTCGAAATAGCCGTGGACGCCGAAGCCGCGGGCGTGGACGACGCGCTCGGGAATGCGCTCGTGTTCGAAGTGGAAGATCTTTCTCGCGGAAGTGCGAGTCTTCCATCAGCGTTGGACCGCGCGGTCCGGCCTTGAGGCTGTTCTGATCGTCGCGCACCGGCACGCCCTGGCGCGTCGTCAGCACCGGCGTGTCGCCGCTCGCGACCTGATGAGTTTCGCCCCCAGCGCCGCGCTCGATCTTGGCGTCGGCAATCGTGGCGGCAGTCAGGTCGGATTTCTTGTCAGCCATGTGACCTCTCAACGGAACCGGAGTGTAGGAGCAGCGCGTTCGCAAACGGGACGAGGGCGAACACGCGGGCGGCCGCGCGCGCTGCGTCGTGACTACGACCGTTGTGACGTTTCGTTCCGAAACGCCGCGCTATCCACCGACGGCTGGAATGACCGCCGCGCAATCAGGTGAGGGCGTGCAGCGGCCCGTTGGCGACGACGTCGAGGAAGGCCAGATGCCGGGCCCGCAGGTCGGCGAGGTCGCTCGGATTTCCGATTTCGCGCTCGGCGTCGTTCAGCACCAGATCGGCGTGCCTGCGGATGGTCGCCATGCGCGACGGGTCGCGCTCGCAGCTCGCCACGCGGGCCATCACCTCGACCATGCGGATCAGCACCGCCGGCGTGCGCGCAGCGTTCTGCCTGATCATGTGGAACATGGTATCGACCATCTCGTCGTATTGCAGATGCGGCACGACCAGCAGAGGACGCCCGTCCTCGACGGAAACGCCGGATCGCAGCCGCCGTGGTTTCATCTCGCACAACGCGCTGCCGAGCCGGTCGAGCACCGTGATGGCGGTCTGCGGATCGTTGATGCCGGGCGAGAGCGCGCGGACGGCGACTTCGACGAGTTGGCCGATGGCGAAATGCAGATCGCCGAACGAGGGGTGCTTCGGATCGAGCGCGGTGGCGCTGCGGATCGCCTCTTCGATTCCGTCGCGCGGCGGTTTGATCAGCGCGATCGGCGCGCCGGGAAAGACGTAGTCGCCGGGCCGTACCAGCAGACGGATCGCTGTGTCGTGCTCGCGAGCCCAGGCGGCGAGGCCTTCGTCGTCGAGCTGGTGCAGATAGCCTTTGCGATCCTCGATGATCGGCTGCGCGCCCGCCCACCAGGCGGCGGGCGGCGGCGCGGCCTGCTCGTCCTCGCCCGTAGACTCCTGCATGATATCGTGGAGGTCTTCGCTGACCAGGCTGATCACCGTGTCGACGTTGATGCGTCCGGCCATATGGCCGACGAAGTACACCAGCGTCGCGACGCAGACGACCGCCAACGCGATTCCGACGCTGACCGCCAGATGCGGGATGAAGGCGCCCTCGGTCTCGGTGCGGACGCTGCGCAGCACGACGAGCGCGTAGCAGAAGGTGCCGAGAAAGATTCCGAGGGTAATCTGGTTGCCGCGATCGCGGGTGAAGTTGCGCAGCAGGCGGGGGCCCATCTGGCCGACCGCCAGCGACAGCGCGGCGATGGTGATCGAGAAGATCGTGCCGGCGACGCCGATGGTCGATGAAGCGACCGCGCCGAGCAGGGTGCGCGCGCCGGTGGCGCCGCCGTTATAGAGCCAGTTGTCGAGCAGCCAACTCGGCATCAGCGCGCTGCGATCGAGCGCGATCAGCCCGAAGGCGCCGCCAAGGCCGAGCATCACCAGCAGCGCCGGCACCAGCCAGAAGGTCTCGGTGAGATCGTCCAGCAGCTTGCGCAGGCGCGCGGTCATCCGCTCGCCTCTCGGACACCGGAGGCCGACGGCATCGCGACGACGCGTTGTAGCAGATCGCGGTCGCCCATCAGCGCGCGTTTCTCCGGCTTGCCGAGCCAGTCGATCACCTCGTCGAAGCTGTGGGCGTCCTCGACCATGGCGCGGGCGAGGGCGAGCGGAGGATCGATGCGGCCACGTGGCCGGCGCGGATGGCGATCAAGCCCGGCGAGGTGAAAATCGAGCAACGCACGGTCGGAGCGCAGGAGGGCTACGGGGTCTTGCGTATCGTCGGCAGCCGGCAGGGTCGCGGCGATGTCGCGGACCCGCGCGAGGATCGGTGGCGGCGCCAGATCCTCGGGCGTCGCCAGCAGCGCCGGCCGTGCCGCCATGGTGCGGTTGGTCACGAGCGCCACCGGAATTGCCAGCAGGAG
>NZ_BADD01000795.1 GCF_000333455.1 Rhodopseudomonas sp. B29 | reverse complement strand
ATGAATCGCCGCGACCGGACGTTCGTCCACCATCGCGCTCGGCGGGTGCGCCAGCCACTCTGTCGCTGCGGCCCGATCGAAGATCTCGGCGGCGGCCGGCTGCAAGCCGGCCGCGTCGAGTGCCTGGATCAACTGGAGGACCGCGTTGGGCCCGATCGCCGCTTTGGGGTGATCGGGTCCTTCGCCGTGTCCAGCAGTCTGTCCGTCAGTGGCGGGTGAGCGAACCTGCGTCATGGGTGGTGTCCGCCATGCGGCTGGTTACGGTCTCCGCCAAGGTTTCCTTGGCGACGTCGCAATTGGTCGGCTCCGTCATCTGCTCGGAGCCGCCGCCGCAGGCCGAAACGATGGCCATTTGCGAGGCCGCGGCTTTGCGCGAGCGATCGGCGTTGGCTTCCCAATCGGCCATACGCCAAGAGTTCGGTGCCGCGCTACACCAGCTACCCGACGGCGCCGCATTTCGCCAAGGATTTCCCGGAGTCGATCTATCGCGGCTGGCTCGCCCAGCTCGATACCGACGAACCGATCTCGCTTTATCTGCACGTACCGTTCTGCAAACAGATGTGCTGGTACTGCGGCTGCAACATGAAGCT
>NZ_BADD01000796.1 GCF_000333455.1 Rhodopseudomonas sp. B29 | reverse complement strand
CCGTGCGGGCGGCTTAGCGGCGGCTTCCCGACATATCACTGTCGTCATCCTGAGGTGCCCGCTGTGCCGCGCTACGCGCGGCGCAGTGGGCCTCGAAGGATGAGCCGCAAGCACCTTGGCCGCATCCTTCGAGGCGCGCTACGCGCGCACCTCAGGATGACGACTCAGAACTTGAGAAGGTGGCACCGCGTTGAGCCGCGGCTCGGCCTTGACAGCCGGCACGGTCAGCCGCTCGACCTGCAGCACGGCCAGCGTCAGCACTACAATCCCCATTGCCTGGTGCGCGAGCGCCAGGTCGATCGGCACCTGATGCAGCAAAGTCAGGATGCCGAGCGTCGCCTGCAGCGTCAGCGCCACCCACAGCGCTAAAGCGCCTGCGGCGCCTCGCGCCGACCGCCAGGCATCGATCGCATGCAGTGCCGCCAGCGCCCACAGCGTATAGGCCAGCATGCGGTGATCGAACTGCACGGTGAGATGATTGTCGAACAGGTTCTTCCACCACGGCGTCTCGAACCACAACCGCGCCGAGTCCGGGATCAGCCCGCCGTCGATGCTCGGCCAGGTGTTGTAGACCTTGCCGGCGCGCAGGCCCGCGACGAGCGCGCCGAAATACAGCTGCACGAAGGTCAGCACCAACAACACGATCGCTGTGAATTTCAGCCGCGCATTGGCAACGATGTTCGGTGTGTCGCGCATCCGCCGCAGCGTCCAGACGATGGCGGCGTAGATCAGCAGCGCCAGCGTCAGATGCGTCGCCAGCCGCACCTGCGACACTTCGGTCCGTTGCGACAGGCCGGACGCCACCATCCACCAGCCGACCGCGCCTTGCAGCGCGCCGAGGCCGAAGATCGCCCAAAGCGCTCGTGTCCAGTCGCGCCCGATCGCGCCGCGCCACACGAACCACAGGAACGGCAGCAGGTAGACGAAGCCGATCACCCGCCCGAGCAAGCGATGGCTCCACTCCCACCAGAAAATCGTCTTAAACTCGCCGAGCGACATGCCGGCGTTCATTTCGCGATATTGGGGAATCTGCTTGTAGCCGTCGAACGCGGCCTGCCACTGTGCGTCGGTGAGCGGCGGCAGGGTGCCTGTGACCGGCTTCCACTCGACGATCGACAGGCCCGACTCGGTGAGCCGGGTGGCGCCGCCGACCAGCACCATCAGGGCGATCAGACCGGCCACGATGGTCAGCCAGATGCGCACCGCGCGAACGCTGGAGGATGTCGGCGCCGCCGGGTGGGTCATAAAGCATCCCTTGATCGGATTTTGCCGGACCTTATAGTCCGGCCGTTTCCACGCGCCAAGGCGCGCAAATGACGCTTCGCGAGCGTGTGATCGATCGATGCATATTCGGACCCGCAAATTCATTGGAACCATCGTCCTGCTGATGCTCGCCATCGTCTGGTCGCTGACCGCGATGGCGCTGGCGCAGGCGCCGCTGATCGCCGCCTCGGGATGGCTACAGGCGGTTTATTATGTGGTTGCCGGGCTCGGTTGGGTGTTGCCGGCGATGCCGGTCGTATCCTGGATGTCGCGGCCCGACCCGGATCCGGACACGAACTAGCTGTCGGGCGGCTCTCAGCGTCCGATCGCCGCCGCAGCGCGCGGCATCAGGCCCGACAGCACCACGCGCAGACCGCGCAGCGACGTGCGCCGCCCGTCCCACGAAATTCGCGGCAGCATATGGGCTCGCGGCGGGTTGCCGGCATCGATCATGCCGGGCATCGACGTCATCGCGCTGGTGAAGCCTGCCTGCTCGACCATCTCGAAATGGCGCGCCGTGAAGGTGCCGGTCTCGCCGAATGGAAACGCGAAATGCGGAGCGCTGCGGCCGAGCGCCGCTTCCAGCACGGCGCGACCCATCGTGATCTCCTTTCGAGCCACCGCCTCTGCGGGGTTCGCCAGCAGCGCATAGTTCACCGTGGCGCTGCCGATCGTCACTTGGGATCCGCGGCGAGCCGGGCCACCTCTCCCCAGTTCATCACGCCCTCGCGGGTCACGCGCTTCAGATCGACGCTGTAGCGGATGCACAGATCGTGGATCGCGGTGTGAAGCTCCGCCGGCCCCAGCGCGCGCAACCAGGTGCCGAGGAAATAGAACACCCGGTACTTGTCGTCGAGCTTGGCGGTGTCGAACCAACGCTCGTTGTGATCGATCACCAATGCGATGCGCTCGTGCGTAGTAATCACTTGTTCGAGCGCCAGCCACCACGCCTCTCCGATGCCGTCGGGGAACGCCGTCGGCAGGTAGACCGCGAACGGCACGCCATGGCGCGCCAGGATCGGATGCGCGAAAGTCGCGATATCGCGCGAGCCGCCGTCGAAGGTGAGACAGACGAACCGCGAGCGCAGACGCCGCTCTTCGAGACGCGCGACGACGTCGTCCGGCGAGACGATCTCGCAGCGCCACCGCTTCAACGCCCGCAGCAGGCGGTCGAGAAACTGCGGCGTGATCTCTCTGGAGCGTAGCGGCTGAAACCGTTCGCTGCGCCGCGGCCGTACCCGCTCGAAACGCAGCACCACGCCGGCGCCGCCGCCGCCGAGTTCAGCAAAGCGTGCAAGACCGGAGAAATAGCCGAGCCCGAGCCCTGCCGACGTCCAGAATCGATGTATCGACAAGCCCGACCTCTGCGGCGACAGCCCGCGTTTCGCCTAGTGTCATTACTGTTTGTTGAGAATTCTTTGTAAAGGTCCGGTCGCGCCGCAAAGCGTAAACAAATCTTTATCGCGACGGGTGCGCCGATGACGATGATGGCCGTGCTGGATGAGGGCCGGACCGCTGGCGCCCTCGCGGCCGAGCCCAGCCGGATCGCGCAGATCGAGATCGTGCGAGATTTCGAGGCGGCCGCGGCTGCGTGGCGCGAACTCGAAAGCGGCGACGTGTTCGCCACGCCCTATCAGCGCTACGAATTGCTCGGTGCCTGGCAGCGCAATGTCGGCGCGCAACAAGGCGTCGCGCCCTACATCGTCGTCGCCCGTGATTGCGAGCGCCGGCCTTTGATGCTGATGCCGCTCGGCGTGGCGCACTGCAACGGCGCGCGCGTCGCCAGCTTTCTCGGCGGCAAGCACTGCACCTTCAACATGCCGCTGTGGCGAGCCGATGCCGCGCGCGCGATGGATGCGACCGACCTCGAGGTGCTGATCGCCGCTCTCCGCGCGCAGCCGGATTGCCCCGATATGCTGGCGCTGTGCCAGCAGCCGCAGAGCTGGTGGGGACAGTCCAATCCGATGGCGCTGCTGCCGCATCAGCCGTCGGTCAATCAGTGTCCGGTGCTGGTGATGCGGCCTGGCGCGCCGCCGGCCGACCGCGTCAGCAATTCGTTCCGGCGCCGCCTGAAAGCCAAGGAAAAGAAGTACCAGGCCCTCCCCGGCTATCGCTATCGGCGGGTCACCGAGGACAGCGAGATCGACGCGGTACTTGCCGCCTTCTTCCGCATCAAGCCGGAGCGGATGAAGGCACAGGGACTGCCCAACGTGTTCGCCGAGCCCGGAACCGAGGCCTTCGTCCGCGAGGCCTGTCACGCCAACGTCGGCGGCGGCCGGGCGATCGACATTCACGCCCTCGTCTGCGACGATGAGATGATCGCGATGTTCGCCGGCGTCGCCGACCGCAGCCGCTATTCGATGATGTTCAACACCTACACGCTGTCGGAGAATGCGCGCTACAGCCCGGGCCTGATCCTGATGCGCCACATCAT
>NZ_BADD01000797.1 GCF_000333455.1 Rhodopseudomonas sp. B29 | reverse complement strand
ACGAATCACCTCAATTCGGTACCCGGTTGCCGCGCCAATTTGGCCAATGGGGCCGTAGCGGTATTGGGGTCCGTGATGAAGTTCTTAGGACGCTTTCGTATCCTCACCAAAATCCTCGCCATCGTTCTGCTGCTCAGCGGTATCACGGCGACCATCGCCTGGATGGGGATTTCCGCCCTATCCGACCTGAGCGGCAAAGCCGACGTGATGTCGATCGCCTCGCAACGCGCCTTGATGGCCGCGCGCGCCAACCAGGACGTGCTCGCGCTCAACCGGGCCGAATTCCGCAGCGCGCTTGACCCGACCGACGAGAACCGCCTCGCTGCTCGCGAGGTGATCCAAACCCAGCTCAAGCAATTCGACGAGCGCTTCGGCGGCGCTGCCGAGACCGTCGATGACAAAGCCAAGGCGATGATCCCGCAGGTGCGGCAGGCCTTCGCCGCCTACAAGCAGCAACTCGACCGCACCCTCGCCGTCGTCGATGCGGAGAAGTCGTCATCGATCACCGACAGCGCCCGGAAGCTGCGCGAGGCGGCGATGCATAGCCGCGCCGCTGCGGAGGATCTGCAGACCAAGCTCCGCGCCTTCGCCGACCGGCTGGACGCCCGTGTCGAGGAGAAGGCCGCCGAGGCCCACGCCGAATATGTCAGCATCTCGCGGCTGCTGACAATCATCGCGATTGTCGGCGTCGTCTTCGGGGCGATCTCCGGCTTCGCTGTCGGACATTTCGGGATCGTCGGCCCGATCCGCAGCATCGTGGCGCTGCTGCAGCAGCTCGCGGCCGGACGGTTCGAGGTCGACATCCACTCGGCCGATCGCAAGGACGAAGTCGGCGACGTGGCGCGGACTGCGCAGGTGTTCAAGGAGAACGGCATCGCCAAGCTGCGTATGGAGGCCGAGCAGAAAGAGGCCGAGCAGCGCGTGGCTCAGCAGCGCAAGCAGGACATGCTGCAACTCGCCGACAGCTTCGAAGCCGCGGTCGGTGAAATCATCCAGACCGTGTCGGCCGCTTCAACCGAACTGGAAGCTTCTGCCGACACCCTGACGAGCACGGCGTCGCGCTCCCAGGAGCTCGCGACCGCCGTCGCCACTGCGTCCGAAGAAGCTTCCACAAATGTCCAGTCGGTGGCGTCGGCCACCGAGGAGCGTCGTCCTC
>NZ_BADD01000798.1 GCF_000333455.1 Rhodopseudomonas sp. B29 | reverse complement strand
AGGAACACTGCATCGAGATGATCGACCTCGGTGCGGATCAGCTGCTCGCGCAGGTCGGGCGAGGTGTCGATCAGCACCCGGGTGATGCCGTCCGGCGTGACGCGCTCGGCGAGCAGCGAACAGCGCAGCCGGCGGTTCTTCGGATTGTCCGGGTCGGCCGCGCCCCAGCCGAGCGCCGGCCGTGGTACGCCGGCCGACGAGCCGGAGCCGAGGATGGTGAGTGTGATCGTCATGCGGCCTCCGGCGCGGGCACCTTGCCGAACAGCTTGAAGAAATTCGCCGTGGTCTGCTGCGCGATCTCGTCGAGCGTGGCACCGCGCGTTTCCGCCAGCACCTTGGCGGTTTCGACCACGTAGGATGGCTCGTTGCGCTTGCCGCGATATTTGCCCGGCGCCAGATACGGCGAGTCGGTTTCGACCATGATGCGATCGGCCGGCAGCTCCGCCGCCAGCGCCCGTAGCGCCTCGGACTTCTTGAAGGTCAGGATGCCGGTGAACGAGATCAGCAGTCCGAGATCGATGGCTTTCATGGCGAGCTCTCGGCCTCCGGTGTAGCAATGCAGCACCGCGCGAAAAGCTCCCTTCTTCATTTCGTCTTCGAGGATGCGGCCGCAATCCTCGTCCGCCTCGCGCGTGTGGATCACCAGCGGCAATCCGGTCTCGCGCGCCGCCGCAATGTGCGTGCGAAAGCCGCGTTCCTGCGCGTCGCGCGAGCCGTGTTCGTAGAAGTAATCGAGTCCGGCTTCGCCGAACGCGACGACTTTCGGATGCTGCGACAGCTTGACGAGTTCGTCGGCGCTGATGCTATCTTCCTCGTCGGCCTGATGCGGATGCGTCCCCACAGAGCAGTACACGTTCGGAAACCGCTCGGCGATCGCCAGCAGGTCAGGCAGCTTCTTGACCCGTGTCGAGATCGTCACCATCCGCCCTACCCCGCTGGCTTCGGCGCGGGCGACGATGCCGGCGAGATCGTCGGCAAAGTCGGGGAAGTCGAGGTGGCAGTGGCTGTCGACCAGCATCATGCTAAGCGGTCGCCGGCTCGACATAGCGCGGGAAGATCGGCGCCGGTGCCGGCAGCGGCGAACCCGGCACGATGCGCGTCCCGAGCGCCGCGAAGTCGCGCGCGTCCGCGGCGATGCCGAGGATGTCGAGCAGCTTCGCTGCCGACGTCGGGATCGCCGGCTGCGCCAGGATCGAGATCTGCCGCAGCACTTCGGCGGTAACGTACAGCACCGTCTTCTGCCGCGGCGGATCGGTCTTGGCCAGCGCCCACGGCGCTTCGCCGGCGAAGTAACGGTTGGCCTCCGCCACCACCGCCCACACCGCGTTGAGCGCCTGATGGATCTGCTGCGTCGCCATCGCGCTGCGCGCCTGCGCGATCATGCCGTCGGCCATGCTGAGGATCGCCTTGTCGGTATCGCTGAATTCGCCGTGCTCCGGCACTTTGCCCTCGCACTGCTTGGCCACCATGGTCAGCGAGCGCTGCGCCAGATTGCCGAGGTCGTTGGCGAGGTCGGCATTGATGCGGTTGACGATCGCCTCGTGATTGTAGCTGCCGTCGGACCCGAACGGCACCTCGCGCAGGAAGAAGTAGCGCACCTGATCGACGCCGTACTGATCGGCGAGATTGAACGGGTCGACAATGTTGCCGACCGACTTCGACATCTTCTCGCCCTTGTTGAACAGAAAGCCGTGGGCGTAGACGCGCTTCTGCACAGGGATGCCCGCCGACATCAGGAATGCCGGCCAATACACCGCGTGGAAGCGGATGATGTCCTTGCCGATGACATGGACGTCGGCCGGCCAATAGTGCCAGTTCTTGTCGCTCTCGTCGGGGAAGCCGACGCCGGTGATGTAGTTGGTCAGCGCGTCGACCCAGACATACATCACGTGCTCCGGGTCGCCCGGCACCTTGACGCCCCAGTCGAACGTGGTGCGCGACACTGACAGATCCTTCAGCCCGCCCTTGACGAAGCTGATCACCTCGTTGCGGCGCGAGTCCGGGCCGATGAAATCCGGCTGGTCCTCGTAGAGCTTCAGTAGTTTGTCCTGATAGGCCGACAGCTTGAAGAAGTAGCTCTTCTCCTCGACCCATTCGACCGGCGTGCCCTGCGGACCGCGGCGCACCTTGTCCTCGCCGACGGTTGTCTCGTCCTCCGCGTAATAGGCTTCGTCGCGGACCGAGTACCAGCCCGCGTAACTGTCGAGATAGATGTCGCCGTTCGCCTGCATCCGCTTCCAGATCTCCTGGACCGAGCGGTGATGCTGTTCCTCGGACGTGCGGATAAAGCGGTCGTAGGAGACGCCGAGACGATCGTCCATCTCGCGGAAGCGGCCGGCGTTGCGGGTGGCGAGCGCGTGGGTCTCGATCCCCTCCTTCTGCGCGGTCTGGATCATCTTCAGGCCGTGCTCGTCGGTGCCGGTCAGGAAGAACACGTCCTTGCCATCGAGCCGCTGGAACCGCGCCAGCGCGTCGGTCGCGATCGCCTCATAGGCGTGGCCGATATGCGGCGCGCCGTTCGGGTAAGCGATGGCCGTAGTGATGTAGAATGATTGTCGCTGCGCCATGTGCGCGGACGCCTTTCACAAATGTCGATCTGTGTGAGAACGGCCGCGCCGGGACGCAATTGGGGCCTGCAAATGCGGGCCAGCCCTGCGCGTCAGCGCACCGCCTCCGCGAGAAGCCCGAACACCGAAAACACCAGCGGCTTGCGCTCGAGATTGTAGGCTTCGGTGTCGCGTGCGGCGCGGCCGATCTTTTCCCACACCTCCGCTAGCCGTGCAAGGCGCTGCAGTTCCGCGTTCGGATCGGCGGTACGCAGCCGGGAGGCGATCCAGCGGTCGACGCCGTCGACGAACGCCTGCAGCGTGGCGCGGTCGGTCCCGCCGATGGCTTCGCCGAGCGCATGCAGCGCGCGAGGATCGGGATTGGGCAGGCTGTCGAGCAGCGCCGTGGTCTTTTGCTGCAAGGTGAGCGCGTCGCCGCCGAGCAGCACCAGCGCGCGCGCGACGCTGCCTTCGGATGCCGCGGCCGCTTCGGCGAGCTTTGGGTCGGCCGGATCGAGATCGGCGGCGTCGGCGGCTGCGGCGATGACATCGGCGGTCGACAGCGGCCGCAGCATCAGCTTGCGACAGCGCGACTGGATGGTCGGCAAAACCCGCGCCGGCGAATTGCTGATCAGGAGAAACAGCGAGCGCTGCGGCGGCTCCTCTATCACCTTGAGCAGCGCGTTCGCCGACGACGCATTGAGATCGTCGACGGTATCGACGATGCAGACGCGCCAGCCTTCGACCGCGGCGGTGGAGCCAAAGAACGAGATGGTCTCGCGCGACTCGTCGACGGTGATGACGTTGCGCAGCACGCCCTTATCGTTGACCGAGCGCTCCAGCGTCAGCAGGCCGCCATGCGCACCGGCGACGACGTGGCGGACCACCGGGTGGTCGGCGTCGAGCGCCAGCGTAGTGGCGGCCGCGACCGCCGCGTCGGCCGGGTTCGGATGCGCCAGCACGAACCGCGCCATCCGGTAGGCCAGTGTCGCCTTGCCGATGCCCATCGCGCCGCCGATCAGCCAGGCATGGGCGATGCGACCGCCCCGATAGGCGTCCAGCAGGGCGTGCTCGGCGGCCTGGTGGCTGATCAGCGACAGGGTCTCGCGCGGCGGCCTGGCGACAACCTCCGCTGCCGCGACTTTGCGGGCACTCATCGCGACCTGACCTTCGCCTTGGGCTTCGGTTTGGGCTTGGCTGCTGCCTTGTCGGTGGGCGTGGCCGCGGGCTCGGGCTTGGCCTGCGGCCACCCGAGCAACCGATCCTGCACTGCGAGCCAGATGCGGTCGCCGACGACCTTCTGATCGGCGTTGGCGTCGATCAGAACGCAGCGCTCAGGTTCGGCCACGGCGATCTGCCGGTAGGCCTCGCGCAGCTTGCGATGGAAGTCCGTGGTCTCGCCCTCGAACCGGTCCGGCGCCGCACTGCCGCGGCGAAGCGCGGCGCGCTTGAGGCCGACTTCGACGGGCACGTCGAGGATCACCGTCAGGTCCGGCTTCATCGCGCCGATAGTGACGTCCTGCAGCGCGCCGAGTAGTGCCGGGCTGACGGCCCCGAGGCTACCCTGATACACCCGGCTGGAGTCGTAGAAGCGGTCACACAGCACCCAGGTGCCGCGGTCCAGCGCCGGCGCGATCAAGGTGCGGACATGGTCGTCGCGCGCTGCGGCGAACAGAAGCGCCTCGGCCTCGGGACCGCCGATCAGACCGCCGATCCCCGACAGCAAAAGGTGCCGAATTACCTCGGCGCCCGGCGAGCCGCCTGGTTCGCGCGTCACCACGGTCTGCAGCCCGGCCTTCTGCAGTCGATCCGCCAACAGCTTGATCTGCGTCGATTTGCCGGCGCCCTCGCCGCCTTCGAAAGTGATGAAACGACCGCGCTGCGAAGGACTCATGGGCGAATGTTCAACCATTGTCAGAGCTTCGCGATGCCGGCCCGGAAGACGCCGATGAAGAGTTCGCTGGCGCCATCGACGGCGCGGCGCATGGTCGTACCCACCGCGTCGGCCTCGGCCGCTTTGAGCGGCACCTCGACGGCGAGGTTAGTCCCGCGCCACACCCGTACCACGCCGATCGGCTGACCGGCCTGCACCGGCGCCGGCACCGGGCCATTATAGACGATCCGCGCGAGAAGCTTGTCGCTGCCGTTCTTGCGCACCATCACCCGCACCGGTTCGGCGGGGATCAGCGGCACGTAGCGTTTTTCGCCGGCGAATACACGGGCGTAGCCGACCGTCGCATCCGGGGCAAACAGCGCCCGCGATTCGAAATTGCGGAAGCCCCATTCGAGCAGCTTCTTGGCCTCGGTGGCGCGATCTTCGATGTCGTCCACACCGTTGACCACCACGATCAGCCGCATGCCGTTCTGTACCGCGGAGCCGACCAGGCCGTAGCCGCCCTCCTTGGTGTAGCCGGTCTTCAGCCCGTCGGCGCCGGGCATCAGATTGAGCAGCGGATTGCGGTTGGTCTGGCGGATCTTGTTCCAGGTGAATTCCTTCTCGCCGAACAGCTTGTAGTAGTCGGGATAGGTCAGGATGATGTGACGCGCCAGCTTGGCGAGTTCGCGCACGCTCATCTTGTTGCCCGGATTGGGCAGGCCGTTTGAATTGGCGAAGGTCGAGGCCGTCAGCCCGAGCTCGCGCGCCCGCGCGGTCATCTTCTCGACGAACGCCGCTTCGCTGCCGGCGATGCCTTCGGCGAGGATCATGCACGAGTCATTGCCACTCTGGATGATGGCGCCGCGCAGCAGGTTGTCGACCGAGATGCTGCTGTGGATCTCGGCGAACATCGTCGAGTTCCCGGCCATGGCGCCGCCGTAGCGCCAGGAGTTCTCGCTGACCCGGTACTGATCGGTCAGCTTGATGTCGCCTTTCGTCAGCAGGTGAAACACCAGCTCGACCGTCATCAGCTTCATCATGCTGGATGGCGCGCGCAGTTCGTCAGCGTTCTTCTCGAACAGCACGCTGCCGCTCTCGGCGTCGATCAGGATCGCGGTCGGCGCTTCGGTCTCGTAGCCGCCGGCAGCCTCTTCTTTCTTGACCCCGGTCACGCTCTGATTGGCGGCAAGCGCCGGCGCTGCGCCGAGCGCGACCATCAGCAGGCTCGCCAGCACGCCGCGCCAGCGCGGTCTGCGGGGACGAAAAGAGGAAATCGTGAGGGCCATCGGCGCTCCCGGAGCAACTTCGGATGCGGCGCGTGGTTGACGCGCACGAGCGGATTTCAAGATTGTGGCGACGCAGCTTCGATCCTATCGTCTGCGCCGGCGGACGACCAGACAAACAAACACAGGGCGGAAATACGGATGGCGACGACGAGGACCGTTGCGGTCAACGGAATCGAGTTGTTTTTGCGCGAACAAGGCGAAGGCCCGCTGGTCCTGCTCTGCCACGGCTGGCCCGAATTGTCCTATTCCTGGCGCCACCAGATCGGCGCCCTCGCCGACGCCGGCTTCCACGTCGTCGCTCCCGACATGCGTGGCTTCGGCGGCTCCAGCGCTCCGCCGAAGATCGAGAGCTACAGCATCTTCGATCTTGTCGGCGACATGGTGGCGCTGGTCGCCGAGTTCAAACAGGACAGCGCCATCATCATCGGCCACGACTGGGGCGCGCCGGTCGCCTGGCACGCGGCGCTGTTCCGGCCCGATCTGTTCAAGGCCGTCGCCGGCCTCAGCGTGCCGCCGCCGTGGCGCGGCAATGGCCGGCCGCTCGACAATCTCAAGGCTGCCGGCGTCACCAACTTCTACTGGCAGTATTTCCAGCAGCCCGGCGTCGCCGAAGCCGAATTCGAGCGCGACGTCGCTATCACCATGCGCACCATCCTGGCCGGTGGCTTTTCCGATCCGGCGCGCTCGCTATTCATCCGCGAAGGCGGCGGCTTCCTCGGTAATCCGCGATCCGACCGGCCGCTGCCGCCCTGGATCGGCGAGACCGAGCTGGCGTATTTCGTCGAGGCCTATCGCAAGGCCGGCTTCCGCGGCGGCTTGAACTGGTATCGCAACATCGACCGCAATTGGGATCTCACGGCACCTTGGCAGGGTGCGCAGATCAAGCAGCCGGCGCTGTTCATCGCCGGCTCCAAGGACCCGGTGATCTCGGACGCAATGGGCGCCAAGCACGTCGCGTCGATGGAGAAGGTGCTGCCGAACCTGAAACGCAAGCTGATCATCGATGGCGCTGGCCACTGGATCCAGCAAGAGCGACCCGACGAGGTCAATGCGGCGCTGATCGAGTTTCTCCGGCAGATATAGCTGCTAGTTGGAACCGGATTTCTGCAGCTCGCGTTGCGTCAGCTGCTCGGCGCGTTCGCCCAGCTTCTTCAGCAGGTGGTCGAGCAGCTCGGCTTCTTTGTCGCTGAGGCATTCGGCCAGTGCGGCGTTGAATCGTTTGGTGGCCTGATAGGTCTGCTCATAAAGGTCACGACCGGCAGGAGTCAGCGACAGGACCAGCAGCCGTTTGTTGGTCGGCAGTCGCGATTTGACGATGATACCCGCCTCGACCAGCTTGGCGACCCCGCGGCTTGCAAGTTCGGTTTCGAGCTGAGCCGCCTCCGCAAGTTCGCTGAGACTCATGTTGGGATGACGGACGACGAACGCGATGATTTTCCAATCGCGGCGTGTGATGCCCTGCTCTCGCTTGAGCATGATCCCCACACCCTGGGCAGCCATTTTGCCGAGGTGGTAGATCCTGAACGCGAGAAATTCGTCGATGCTCTCTGGGTTTTTCATGCGTCCAGCTGCGGCGAGGTTCAGGCCATCGCTGTTGTGCGACCGCAAACACGTTTGACTTGGTCAAACGTTGCACGCCCGAGTAGTCGTCAGCCCCTACTCCCGACCGCGATTTCAGGTCGCGGGCTCATTTGACAGGACGAACAGGGCCCCAAGCTGACGAAAAACACCACCGCGATTGCGGCCGCCGCGCTGCTGTGGATCAAAACCGCCGTCGCCGGCAACATAAAGGTGACCCTGCTCGGAACCGGCACGCCGACGCCACGGGTCGGAAGCTTCAGCGCCTCGACGTTGGTCGAGGCCGGGCCGGAAAAAACTGCTGTTCGACTTCGGTCGCGGTTCGACCATCAGGCTGTTNCCAAAAGCACATCCCGCTTGGCGCGATCACGGCGCACTTCATCACGCATCTGCATTCGGATCACCTCGTCGGCCTGCCCGACATGTGGCTCTCCGGCTGGATCGGAACGCCGTGGGCCTCGCGAAAGACGCCGATGGTCGTGTACGGCCCTGACGGAACCGTCGCGATGACCGAGAACCTCGCCAAGGCGTTTTCGGAGGACATCCGGATTCGCGAAGACGACGAACATCTGCCGCCTGCCGGTGTGGCGTTCGACGCCAAGGACATCACGCCCGGCCCGGTCTACGACAGGAACGGCGTCAAGGTCACCGCGATTGAGGTCAACCACGGCGAAAAGATCAAGCCCGCCTTCGGCTACGTGATCGAGTACGACGGCAAGAAAGTCGTGCTGTCGGGCGACACCAAATACGACGAACGCGTAGCCACCGCGGCCAAGGGCGCCGACCTGCTGGTCCACGAAGTTGCGGTCATCGAGCCCGATCTGGCGAAGAAGTACCCGTCGTATCGGGACATCGAAGCCCATCACTCCTCGCCCGAAGAGGCGGGCCGGATCTTCACGCTGGCGAAGCCGAAACTCGCGGTCTATTCGCACATCGTGTTTGCGACGCTCAAACCGGTGCAGGACGTGCCGGAAGATGCGCTGTTGCAGCGGACGCGCTCGACCTACGCCGGGCCTCTGGTCATCGGACACGACTTGATGTCGTTCGTCATCGACGACCATGTGTCGGCATTCGGACCGGACGGAAAACCGATCGAGCCTCTCAAGTGATCTGGCCGGCAGATTGAACCGAGTTCGCTGGTCGGCCGAACCTCAGGCCGACCAGCGGTCGACGAGCATGAACCGCTCTCAGTAAAGCCCGCGGGCCGACATCAGATTGCCGATGGCATCGTCGCTGCGCGATGGCGCGTAGCTCGAGCGGGTCTCCCGCTCGGTCGCTTCGGCGTTGGCCTCATACGTCACTTGCCGGGTGTTGACGGCCAGGTCGTGGCGTCCGGGACGCGTGCTACGCGACGCGGAAATCTCGGAGGTGGCGCCGATCGACGCGACGTCCATCGCGGTGTTGCCGAGCGTGTACGGGCGGCCTTCCGGCAGCGGGACCTCGCCGCGAACCGCACGGGTCGCCATGCCCCCGCCCTGCATGTCCGGCACGAACGGCTTGGCAGATGCGATACGGACGCCGCTCGGCGCCGGTGCCGGTTCGCCCTGCCGCAGCGTCGCCATCAGCAGTCGGTCGTCGGATCCTTCGAGCGGAGCCCGGCCGACATATTCGACGCGCACGCGTGCGGTGCCTTTGCGTTTGAAATCAAGAAGTTCCGCGGCTTTGTTCGAAACGTCGATGAGCCGATTGCCGTGATAAGGGCCACGGTCGTTGATGCGGACGATCAGCGAGCGGCCGTTCGACAGGTTGGTGACGCGGGCGTAGCTCGGAATCGGCAGCGTCGGATGCGCCGCCGACAGCGATGCCATGTCGAACACTTCGCCATTGGCGGTCAGCCGGCCGTGGAAATCATCGCCGTACCAGGACGCCAGACCTTCGGCGCGGTAGTTGACGTCTTCTTCCGGAACATAGACCCGGCCGCCGACCACATAGGGCTTGCCGACGCGGTAGGTCCCGCCGCCCTTCGGCACAGGCTCGCCGAACCCAACGACGCGCGGGCTGGACGACACACCGTATTTCGGATCGACGCGGCTGAATTGGCCGTTCTGGGCGCAATTGGCTAGCGCGAGACAGGCGCCTGCGACAGCTACCGCACGTGCGGCCTGGCGCAACGAATCGTGCTCGCGAGTCCCCATAGATCCCCAAATACCATTTCGCGACCGCTCGCCCTAGCAGTGGGCTGGCGATCCCCGTCGCGTTTCGGACCGGCCCCAGATCGGCATTGCAGTGTGACCATATCGCAGTGTGAAGGAGGCGAAAATGGGGACGGGTCCAGCGTGGTGAACGTATGGTTAGCGGAAGACGCGTTTGAAAATCGTTTCCGCGCCGAGCGTTGGCTTGCCCTGACGTAGATTTTCGCGGAACGTTCGCCGGCAGACACAGGAGCGAACGTGACTCTTCCCTTTCAGGAACGGCCGCTGACCCGAAGCGATCTGGCTTGGGCGATTTCCATCGGCGGCATGGCGACCGTCGGATTCGCCGCCCTGCTCTACGCCGCCTGGCATTTCGCCGCGACGTTGTTCCTGATCTTTGCCGGCATCCTGTTCGGCGTCTTCCTCAATGCGCTGACCGAACTGGTCGGGCGCGTCATCGGCGGCCCGCATGGGCTGCGGCTTGGTTTGGTGTGTTTCGTCCTGGCGGCAATGACGGTCGGTGTCGCCGTTCTCGGTGGCAGCACGATAAGCCAACAGGCCACCGCGCTGTCCGGGACGATCAAGACTCAGATCGTCAACGTGAAGGCTTTCCTCGAGCACCAGGGTGTCGACACCAGCTTCCTCGAACTCGGCTCCGGCAATGCCGCATCCACCGAGACGCCGTCGCCAGCGCCGCAGCGCAATCTGCCGAGCGCCGGTGAGATCGCGTCCGGCGGCGGCGCCATCGTGAGCCAGACCTTGAAGCTGATCCTTGGCACCATCGGCGCTGTCGGCAACTTCTTCATCGTCATGTTCTTGGGCCTGGCGTTCGCCGCACAACCGGACGTGTATCGGCGCGGCCTGGTGCGCGTCGCGCCGCAACGTTACCGCGCCCGCGCCGACCGTGTCGTCGATGCCACCGGCGAGATGCTCAAGCGCTGGTTGCTGGCGCAGCTCATCACTATGTTCGCGGTGTTCGCCGTCACCGCCATCGGGCTGTGGCTGATCGGCGTGCCGGGCCCATTCATCCTCGGCATCCAGGCCGGTCTGCTCGCCTTCATCCCGACCCTCGGCGCCATTCTGGGTGGTCTGATCATCGTGCTCGCGGCGATCGCCTCTGGGTGGATCGCGGTGCTGAGCGCCTTCGCGTTGTTTCTCGGCGTGCACGCGCTGGAAAGCTACATCCTTACCCCGCTGATCCAGCGCCAGGCCATCGACATTCCGCCCGCGACGCTGTTCGCGATGCAGATCCTGCTCGGCATCGTGTTCGGGCTGTGGGGCTTGGCGATGGCGCTGCCGCTGATGGCGATCGCTCGCGTCGTGATCGATCAGCTTCGGGCCGACGAACCGGAGGCGGTGACCGCCTCCACGCCGATCGCGCTGGAGGCGTCGCCTTCAGCTTAAGTCGTGACGACCGTCTGAGTATGCTCGACGTCCGGCGGTGACGCGAAGAACGGGCCGACCAGGCCACGCCACTCGGTGAAATGCTCCGAGCCGCGGAAGTCGACGGTGTGGTTTTCCAGCGTCTCCCACTTCACCACCAGTCGGTAACGCTGCGGCTTCTCGATCGAGCGATGCAATTCGAAACCATGAAAGCCCTTGGCGCGGCCGAACACGGCGCGCGCCTTCGTCACGGCCGCCTCGAATTCCGCTTCACTGCCCGGCTTGACTTCGATCTGGGCGATTTCTGTGATCATGCGCTCCTCCCTTTCGGTGCAGAGCGTCTTAGCGTGTGACGCTGCGGGAATGAAGAGGCGCTACGCCACGGCCTGCCCGACCGGATTGTTGCGCACCACGACGCTGCTGCGCGGCTCGTTCGACAGCGCGGCTTTGCGGCGGCCGTGCTCCAGCGACAGCGGCTCCTCGGCTGTGGCGACGACGCGGTTTCGGCCGCCGCGCTTCGCCTGATACAGCGCGGTGTCGGCGGCGGCGAGCAGCACGTCGAGTTCGATATTAGCGGGGCCGCCGGCGACGCCGATCGACACCGTGGTGGCGACGGGGGCATCGTCGACCTCGATGCCGCAATTCTGGAAGGTCTCGCGCACCCGATCGGCGGCGGTGACGGCCTCGTCGAGCGCACAAGGCAGCAGGGCCGCGAACTCTTCGCCGCCTATGCGGCCACAAAGATCCGAGATCCGCAGCGAATGCGCCACGATGGTGGCGAACAGCTTCAACACTTCGTCGCCAGCCGGGTGACCGAAACGGTCGTTGATTGACTTGAAGTGATCGATGTCGAAGATCAGCACCGACACCGGACGGCCCGCCTCCGCCTCGCGCTCGATGATCCGCGCGCAAGCTTCCGAGAATCCGCGACGATTGAACAGACCGGTGAGCGGATCCATCGCGGCGGCAGCCTTGTGTGCTCGCACAGTGCGCTCGGACACCAGCATGAAGATCGCGAACACGGTGCCGATCGCATAGAGGACCAGCTCAATGGCGAACAGCGTTACCCAGATGTTATTGGAAAGACCCGCGCCGGGCGCCGGCAGCAGATCGGCCAGCAGGATCGGTATCATCAGCACCGCACCGTGCAGCAGCGGCACCAGCATCGTGGGCCAATTCCGCCGCACCGCCTTGCGCCGTTCAGCGGAGAGCTGCCGGGCCGTCAACACCGCATAGGCTGCGACGATTGCAGCTCCGACGGTGGTGCGGAGCGCAATCTGGTCAGCCGGGACGCTGACGACGACGATGAGCCAGCCGACGGCGCCGAGTAACAGTCCCGGCCAGTTCGGCTTCAGCCCATGGAACACTCTTGCCGCGTTCCACATCACGCCGCAGGCGACAAATCCCACCGCGAGGGTCGCAAGAGCACCGAGGTCTCCGAGGCTGGGCCCGAGCAGTGTCCACAGCGCCAAAGCGGCTGCGCCGAGCAGATAGGCGGCGCCCCACCAGTTCAGCGCCGGGATGTTTTCCTGCCGGCCGAAGTAAAACAGCATTCCGCCAAGCAGCGTGCAGATCAGCGTGGCGACCAGGAACAGCGTCGAGATGTCGAGAGACATGAGTGCGATCCAGCTGAATTCGCAAGGGATTGTCCAACACCGCGAGCGCGATGCCGGTCCCCCCTGCCTCCGCCATTTGCTGGGACTCGGATTGAAATCAGGTTCGTTCTACCTCTCGGATTTGCAGGGAATTCTTCCGGCGAATTCTCGGCAAATTTGCTCCGCCTTCGCGGCAAGATCGACAAAACCTCTCGGGCTAGTTGACTACGAAACGAAGAAGGGCGCCGTGAGGCGCCCTTCTTGCAGAGATCGGATTGAGCGTGAGCGTGATCAGCGCTTCGAGAACTGGAAGGAGCGGCGGGCCTTGGCTTTGCCGTACTTCTTACGCTCGACGACGCGGCTGTCGCGGGTCAGGAAGCCGCCCTTCTTCAGCACGCCGCGCAGCTCCGGCTCGAAATTGGTGAGCGCCTTGGAGATGCCGTGACGAACCGCACCGGCCTGGCCGGACAGGCCGCCGCCGGCGACGGTGCAGATCACGTCGTACTGGCCGGCGCGGGCCGCGGCGACCAGCGGCTGCTGGATCATCATGCGCAGCACCGGGCGGGCGAAATAGGTTTCGACCTCTCGGGCGTTGACGGTGATCTTGCCGGCACCCGGCTTGATCCAGACGCGGGCGACCGCATCCTTGCGCTTGCCGGTGGCATAGGCGCGGCCGAACTTGTCGACCTTCTTGGTGTAGGTCGGCGACTCCGAGGAAACCTGGGTCTTCAGCGCGCCGAGCTGCTCGAGCGACTGCATGGTGTCGGACATTAGGCCGCCCTCTTGTTCTTACGATTCATCGCGCCGATGTCGACGACTTCCGGCTGCTGGGCTTCGTGCGGATGCTCCGCGCCGGGATAGACCCGCAGATTGCCCATCTGCACACGGCCCAGCGGGCCGCGCGGGATCATGCGCTCAATCGCCTTCTCGACGACGCGCTCCGGGAAGCGGCCTTCGAGGATCGACTTGGCGGAGCGTTCCTTGATGCCGCCGATGAAGCCGGTGTGGTGATAGTAGACCTTGTTGTCGCGCTTGCGACCGGTCAGCACCACCTTCGCGGCGTTGATGATGATGACGTTGTCGCCGCAATCGACGTGCGGGGTGTAGGTCGGGAGGTGCTTGCCGCGCAGCCGCATCGCGACCAGCGTGGCGAGCCGGCCGACCACGAGACCGGTGGCGTCGATGACGACCCACTTCTTCGTGACTTCGGCGGGCTTGGCCGAAAACGTCTTCATGAGGATGATCCGTGACAGGGGAAATTCGGCGCACGCAACGTCCGCCGGACTGCTGCGGCTTGTAAATAACCGAACCGCACACGTCAATCCCCCGAATGGCAAAAATACCTTGTCGGATCAATGGCTTAAAAATACGGTACTATATTACCCCTCAAAACATCAATGTGCTGGAATGGAATAGGTCGATGTGACGTGGGCGATCGGGTCCGGCGACGTGCCGGACAAGAGCGTCACCTCCCCCACAGCCAGCCGCTTGCCCAGCTTGAGCAGCCGCGCCACGGCGACCACGTCCTGGCCCGGCTGGCCTTTGCGCAGGAAATTGATGTTGAGATTGGTGGTGACGGCGAGCGCCACCGGCCCGATGGCCGACAAGAGCACGACGTACATGGCGAAATCGGCCAGCGCCATCAGCGTCGGCCCCGATACGGTTCCGCCCGGACGCAGCATGCGTTCATTGAAGCGCTGGCGCAGCAGGCTGGTGCGTCCGTCGGCGGACTCGATGGCAATGTCGCCGTGACTGAAGGCCTGCGGAAACTCACGCTGCAAAAACTCTTCGAGTTCGGTGACGCTCATCCTCGCATGTGTCATTCTCGTTTCCGCCCCTGACTTCGTTTTCGGCGGGCTTGTTACAATACCATGACGCACCTTCCCAGCTCTTGATTCAACGTCCGGACGTTTTCCATGACTGCCCTCCCCGTCATCTCGACACCGTCGTCGTCACCGATCCTGCTGCGTGAAACCGTCGATGGTGGTGTTGCGGTGCTGACGCTGAACCGCCCCGGCGCGCGCAACAGTCTGTCGCTGGAGCTGATCGACGAACTGCACGATGCGCTGAAGCTGATTGCGCATGACGACGGCGTTCGCGTCGTGGTGATCGCGGCCAATGGCCCGGCGTTCTGCGCCGGGCACGATCTGAAAGAGATGACCGCGCATCGCAACGACGCCGATCGCGGCCGCGCCAATTTCGCCCGCATCATGACGAGCTGCAGCGCGATGATGCAGGCGATCGTCAATCTGCCGAAGCCGGTGATCGCCGCGGTCCAGGGCATCGCCACAGCGGCGGGTTGTCAGCTCGTCGCGAGCTGCGACCTCGCCGTCGCGTCCGATCAGGCGAGCTTCGCGACGCCGGGCGTCGATATCGGCCTGTTCTGCTCGACCCCGATGGTCGCGTTGTCGCGCAACGTCGCGCGCAAACACGCGATGCACATGCTGCTCACCGGCGAGCCGGTGCCGGCGGCGGAAGCGCGCGCCATCGGCCTAATTAACCGCGTCGTGCCGCATGGAACCGAACGCGCTGCCGCCATCGCACTGGCCGAAAGCATCGCCGGCAAGTCCGCCCACACAGTCAAGATCGGCAAGGAAGCGTTCTATCGCCAGGCCGAACTCGGCCTCGCCGACGCTTACAACTACGCGTCGCAAGTGATGACCGAAAACATGATGGCCCGCGACGCCGAAGAGGGCATCGGCGCGTTTTTGGAGAAGCGCAAGCCGGAGTGGAAGGATTGCTGAGCTCTCGGCGTCGCTCCGTGCACCGCCTCATCCTGAGGAGCCACGGCGAAGCCGTGGCGTCTCGAAGGATGGCCGCGAGGAGCGCCGCACCCTACAGCTCATGGTTCGAGACGGCGCTTCGCGCCTCCTCACCATGAGTGCCTCAGTACAGTGAGCGACTAGATGAACCACGACGCCTATCCCGACAACTACATCCGCGCCATCCTCAACAAGGTGAAGACCATCGCGATGGTCGGGGCGTCGCCGCTCAATGTGCGGCCGAGCTACTTCGTCTTCAAATATCTCACTGAGCGCGGCTACGACGTCATTCCGATCAACCCCGGCCAGGTCGGCAACAGCCTGCTCGGCAAGCCGTTCCTGGCGTCGCTGAAGGACGTCGATCGCCCGGTCGACATGGTCGACATCTTCCGCGCCTCCGCGCATGTGATGCCGGTTGTCGAGGAAGCGCTGACGTTGTCGCCGTTGCCGAAGGTGATCTGGATGCAGCTCGGCATTCGCAACGACGAAGCAGCCGCCAAGGCCGAAGCCGCCAGCCTCGAAGTGGTGATGGATCGCTGCCCGAAGATCGAATACGGCCGGCTGTCGTCGGAGATCTCCTGGATGGGCGTCAATTCACGCACGCTCAGCGCCAAGCGCGCGCCCGTCCCGGTCAAGGGCATGCGCCTGTCGCTGCAGCGCGAGAGCGTCGCCGGTGGCGACACCGCTGCGTCCGATCGTGCGGTCAAGGGCCGCAGCGAGACCACCTGAGCCGAACTCGCTGCGCACGTCGCTTGACCTCGTCGAACCATACGCTCAGATACGCGCAACCACGACGAAGCAACAAAGCATGAGGGATCGACCATGACCGACCGCTATCCGGGATTCGCCACGCTTGCGATCCACGCCGGGGCGCAGCCCGATCCCACCACCGGTGCGCGCGCGACCCCGATCTATCAGACCACGTCCTACGTCTTCAACGACGCCGACCACGCCGCGTCGTTGTTCGGGCTGCAGGCGTTCGGTAACATCTACACTCGCATCACCAATCCCACGACGTCGGTGCTCGAAGAGCGCGTCGCCGCACTCGAAGGGCGGCACCGCCGCGCTCGCCACCGCCTCCGGCCACGCTGCGCAGCTCGTCGCCCTGCAGCAGCTGATGAGCCCCGGTGACGAATTCATCGCCGCGCGCAAGCTCTACGGTGGCTCGATCAATCAGTTCACCCACGCCTTCAAGAGCTTCGGATGGAACGTGGTGTGGGCCGACACCGACGATGTCGAGAGCTTCAGGCGCGCGGTGTCGCCGAAGACCAAGGCGATCTTTATCGAGTCGATCGCCAATCCGGGCGGCAGCATCACCGACATCGAGGCGGTCGCCGACGTCGCACGCGAAGCCGGCGTGCCGCTGATCGTCGACAACACGCTGGCGACGCCGTATCTGATCCGCCCGATCGACCACGGCGCCGATATCGTGGTGCATTCGCTCACCAAGTTTCTCGGCGGCCACGGCAATTCGCTCGGTGGCATCATCGTCGATGCCGGCACCTTCGACTGGTCGAAGGACGGCAAGTACCCGATGCTGAGCGAGCCGCGTCCCGAATATCACGGCCTCAAGATCCAGGAGACGTTCGGCAACTTCTCGTTCGCGATCGCCTGCCGCGTGCTCGGCCTGCGCGACCTCGGACCGGCACTGTCGCCGTTCAACGCCTTCATGCTACTGACCGGCATCGAGACGCTGCCGCTGCGCATGCAGAAGCACTGCGACAACGCCAAGGCGATCGCCGAATTTCTATCCGGCCACAAGGCAGTGGCGGCGGTGAACTACTCGGGCCTGCCGTCGAGCAAATACAACGCCCTGGCACGCAAATACGCGCCGAAGGGCGCCGGCGCTGTGTTCACCTTCAGCCTCAAGGGCGGCTATCAGGCCGGCATCGATCTGGTCGCCAATCTGAAGCTGTTTTCGCATCTGGCCAATGTCGGCGACACCCGCTCGCTGATCATCCACCCCGCCTCGACGACGCACAGCCAGCTCGACGACGCCCAGAAGACGGCCGCCGGCGCTGCGCCCGACATGGTGCGGGTCTCGATCGGCATCGAGGACAAGGAAGACCTGATCGCCGATCTCGATCAGGCGCTAGGCGGCTGAGCCGCAATCTGCGGTCGGAGGGAGCGGCAATGAGCGTCGGCCATCTCGAAATGCGCCGGCTGGAGCAACTCAGCAACACCATTTTTGGTGTCGCAATGACGTTGCTCGCCTACCAGGCGCCGCGCGACAAATTCGCTACCGGGAATCCGCAATGGCGGGAGATCTGGCATCTCTATGGCGGCTATCTGTCGGCGCTGCTGCTCAGCTTCATCGTCGCCGGAATGTTCTGGTACAGC
>NZ_BADD01000799.1 GCF_000333455.1 Rhodopseudomonas sp. B29 | reverse complement strand
CCAAAGGGTGATGCAGGTCCCCAGGGCGAAAAAGGGCGAGGCCGCCGCGAAAGAACTAATTTGCTTCCGAGCGAGGCGGCCGCGGCACCGCGCGTCGCGGCCGCCGCGGCCGCGACGCGTCATTGCGGCCGAGCGATGATCTGGTGATGCGCGTTCAGCCCGATCTGGCCGCGCACGGTACCGTGCGCCTTGCCGTCGCTGTGGTAGACCAGCAGCACGGCATTGTCGTGGGTCGGCATCGCCGGCAGCGTCACGGTGACGGCGGCGGTGCCGTCGGCGCCTGTGGTGAAGTTGTTGCCGGTCCCGGCGCCGTCCAGCGGCGTGAAGCTGATCGGCCTTGTGTCGAAGTGGTTCTCGAACAGGCTGTAGCTCGCGTTCGGCTGCAGGTGCTTGAAGCTGGCCTTGAATACGACCTTGCCGTCGGTTTGGACGATGGAGGCATCTGCGCTGGCGGCCAGCCAGGACTGCAGATCGAAGCCGAGCGGTTTGTGCGCGGCATTGAACAGCCTCGAGGTCTTGGAGTCCCGTTCGATCAGCGCCGGCCGGACGCCTGCGACGTGCTTGATGCCCTGGGGTCCGGTCGCTTCCGGTGCCGCTGCGTCTTCGACGAAGACTTGCGGATCGACCGCGCTCGGCTGCTCGGTCTCGGTCGAGAAGAATGCCGCATGGGTCTCGAAAGAGAGTGCCATGGAAGGCGGCACCATGGGCGTGGCTGCAACCGCGACCCCGGCGCAGGCAAGCAACAGCCCGGCCATGGCGGCCGGAGCGATGAGACGTTCGAAAGTATTGGACATGACGCGGACAGCCTTTCGAGGATGCGCCTGACGCGCCGGCGAACACCGGCGTTGCATCGCTATTCGTCGGAAGGCGTCGAGGCGTTACGCCGGGGCCGGGGAAAATCCGACCGGACGTGCCTTGATCTGGTGCGATAGATCTTGCAAGCGATGCGCTAGCCTGGTGGGAGCTCACACACGTGTGGCTTTCCTTGTGAATTCAAGGATGGCACCTAGAACAGCTGACGTATCATCCGAGACGCCCCCAGGTTAGCCAAAGGACAGTGTTTATGACTCCGTCTCGCTCGTTCAGGTCGCTGGGGCTTTCGCTTGCGGCGCTCACCATCTCGGTGACGACAAGCTCCGCTGCACTGGCTCAGCACGCTTATTCAGCCCAGGAACAGCGCAACAAGGCGATCGTGCTCGACTTCTACGAGAAAGGCCTGAACCAGAAGGATTGCGCGGCGGCGTCGGAGTATCTCGGCGCGTATATTCAGCACAATCCGACTGCCGAAGACGGCCCGGCCGGGTTCTGCAAGTTCATCGATTTCCTGAAAGCTAACTACCCGCAGTCACACAGCCAGATCACCCAGACCTTCGTCGACGGCGACTTCGTCATCCTGCGTGTCCATGCCGTGCGCGAACCCGGCACGCGCGGCAACGCCATCGTCGACATCTTCAGGCTCAAGGACGGAAAGATCGAAGAGCATTGGGACTCGGTCCAGCCGGTGCCGGAGACGTCGAAGAACAGCAACGGCATGTTCTAGACTCCAGGAGACCAGCGACGTCACACGATTGATAAAGATAATCGATACTTCAGAACGATCACCTTTCATGAAAAGGGGTCGTTATGCGCCCGCGGATTCTCGTCACCAATTGGGTTCACCGCGAGGTTCTGGAGTATCTCCAGTCGTTTGGAGAGGTCGACGTCAATCTCAGCCGCGTGCCGTGGTCCCCCGAGGAGGTGTTGGCGCGGGCGGCTCACAGCGACGCGATGCTCGGGTTCATGACCGATCATGTCGACGACGCATTCCTGGCGCGCTGCCCCGATCTCAGGGTGATCTGCTGCGCACTCAAAGGTGCCGACAATTACGACATCGCGGCGTGCCGGCGCCGCGGCATCGCCGTAAGTATCGTGCCGGATCTGCTCACCGTGCCGACCGCAGAGCTGGCGATCGGGCTGATGATCACGCTGGGGCGCCATCTCTTGGAGGGCGATCGTCTGATCCGCAGCGCTCCGTTCAGCGGATGGCGGCCGATCCTCTACGGCATGGGGCTCGATGGTGCGGCCGTCGGCATCGTCGGCATGGGAGCGGTCGGGCAGGCGATCGCGCATCGGCTTCGCGGCTTCCGGTGTCGGCTGTCCTATGCGGATCACCGTCCGCTCGCTCCGGCCAAGGAAGATTCTCTATGCCTTCTGCGCAGCGACTTGCCGCGTCTGTTGCGCGAGTCCGACTATTTGGTCCTTGCGTTGCCGCTGTCGGCCGCCTCGTATCATCTCATCGATGCGGATGCGCTGGGCGCAAATCAAACCCGGCGCGCTGCTGATCAATCCGGCACGCGGTTCGCTCGTCGATGAATCCGCCGTGGCGGACTCGCTCGAACACGGTCCTCTCGGCGGTTATGCGGCCGACGTGTTCGAGACCGAAGACTGGGCCCTCCCGGATCGGCCGGCGGCGATCGATCCACGACTCATCACGCATCCGCGGACGGTGCTGACGCCGCATCTCGGCTCGGCTGTCGACACAATCCGCCGCGAAATCGCGATGGCTGCCGCGCAGGATATCCGCCGCTATTTCGAGGGCCAGCCGCTGCAGGGCGGCCTGGTCGATCCGGCGCCGGCCGCGCGCTCTGCCGTGTCGGCCTGACGGCGAGTCGGCAATGCTGACGCCAGCACGGAACGTTGTCGCCGCCGCGCCGGTCCGCCGCGCGCCGCGTCATCGGATGATCGAAACGATGCACCACATCGTCGATCGTAACGGCCGTCTCGGTTCCGACGATCTCGTCCAACTCGCTTCCGATCATGGATTGAAGATCGCCGAGGTGTATGAAATCGCGTCGTCCTATGGGCGCTTTGCCGAACCGATAGCCGAGCTTCACCTCTGCAATGGTCCGGCGTGCCGGATGGCGCGGGCAGATGCCAGCACGGAAATCGGTGACGTCGAAACCACAGCGTGTCTCGGCGCATGCGACCAAGCGCCGGCTGCTCTGATCGCCGGTCAAAGGAGAGTTCGTTTCGGCCGCGATAGCGACGAACACCTTGCTGCGTCCGGATATGTCTCGGCTGAGCCCATTGCTTCGAACATCAATGGCGAGGCCGTGCTTGCTGCCCTCGACGATGCAGGACTTGGGGGCATGGGTGGTGCGCGCTTCCCGGTCGCGCAGAAATGGCGGCTGGTCGCGGCCGGCGAGGGGCCGCGCCACGTCGTCATCAACGCCGACGAGTCCGAACCGGGCTCGTTCAAGGATCGGCAGTTACTCGAGACCAACGCCCGGCAGGTGTTGACCGGTGCGCTGGTCGCTGCGCGCGTCGTCGGCGCTGAACTGATCCATGTCTATTTGCGCAGCCATCATCACGACCTGATGCCCGAGCTTGCGGCGGCGGCCGAGGCGCTGAGGCCGGCCTGGCCGGATATCGCTTTCGAGTGGCGCCGCTCCGGCGGGTCGTACATTTGCGGCGAAGAAACGACGTTAATCGAATGTCTGGAAGGGCGGGCAGGGCGGCCGCAACACAAGCCCCCGTTCCCCGCGCAGGCCGGCTTGTTCGGGCGCCCGACGCTGATCCACAACGTCGAGACGTATTTCTGGGTCAACGAAATCCTCTCCCGGGGCGCGGACTGGTTTCGCAGCCACGGCACGCGTGCCGTTCGTGGGTTGCGGCACTACTCGTTGTCGGGCCGCGTGCGTCGTCCGGGCGTCTGCGTCGCGCCCTACGGCATCACGCTGGCTGAACTGATCGAAAGCCACGGTGGCGGCATGGCGGACGGTCACGAATTGGCTGCGTTCTGTCCCGGCGGCGCGTCCGGCGGCATCCTGCCGGCGACGCTGGCGACGTTGCCACTCGACGACGCCGCGCTTGGTCCGCAGGGTGTGTCGGTCGGCGCGGGCGCGGTCATCGTGTTGTCGCAGGCCGATGATCCCATCACGTTCGTCCGCGATCTGATGAGGTTTTTCGCGGATGAAAGCTGCGGTCAGTGCGCGCCCTGCCGCTTCGGTACGAGGGCTGCAGTCGAAGCGCTCGGGCAGGGCGTGATCGATGACCACGCAGCGTTGGCCGAGGTGCTGACGCAGGGCTCGATTTGCGGCCTCGGGCAGGGCGCCGGCCGACTCCTTGCTTCGTTCGATCGGCACTTTGCCAAGGCCACGTCATGAGCGAGCCGCTGAGCAATGCCGTGACCGTTTCGTTCTATCTGGATGATGAAGCCGTCGAGGCGCGCCCCGGCGAGACCATTATCGATACCGCATTGCGGCTCGGGCATCATGTCCCGCATCAATGCTGCCAGCCCGCCAGCGATTTGCCGCGCCCCGGCCGCTGTCGTTCCTGCATGGTCGAAATCGAAGGCGACCATCAGTTCAAGGCGTCGTGCCGAGAGCGTCCGCGCGAGGGGCAGAGAATCTCGACCGACAGCCCACGGTTGACACGCTATCGCCAGACGCTGGCCGCGCTGCAGCCGCCTCGGGCCGCCGACATCGACGACAGTCACGTGGCGATCCGGTTCGATACATCGAAGTGCATCGCCTGCGGGCAATGTGTGACGGCATGCCGGGATGTGCAGTGCCACGACGTGATCGGCCTTGCCGGACGCGGAACCGACATTCACATCGTGTTCGATCACGAAGCCGCGCTCGGTGTCAGCAGTTGCGCGAGCTGCGGACAATGCGTGCAGGCGTGCCCGACCGGCGCGCTCTCCAGCCGGGCCTACGAGCCTGACGCGGCGCCGGCGACGCGCGAGGAAGAACGAGTCACCGAAGCGGTGTGTCCCTATTGCTGCGTCGGTTGCCGCATCGAGGTACACGCCCGTGACGAACGTATCGTCGATATCCGCGCGCTGGACGGGCCGACCAATCATTCACGTCTGTGCGTGAAGGGGCGGTTCGGCCAGGATTTCATCCATCACGCCGACCGGCTCACCACGCCGTTGATCCGTCTGCCCGGCGTGCCGAAAGGTGACCTCGGTGCTGACTGGCGCGCCGGCTTCCGTGCCGCGAATTGGGAAGAAGCGCTCGATTTCGCCGCGGCAGGACTACGCCGTGTCCACGCCGCGCACGGGCCCGACAGCCTGGCGTTTTTCGGATCGCTGAAGACCTGCAACGAAGACAGCTACCTGTTTCAGAAGTTGGCGCGCGCCGCCTTCGGCACCAACAATGTCGATCATCCGACCCGCCTGTGTCACGCTTCGTCGACAGCGGCGCTGCTCGAGAGCGTCGGCACCGGTGCGCCGTCGTCTCAGATCGGTGAATGCGCCAACGCTGACGTGATTTTCGTGATGGGCGCGAACCCCTCGACCAGCCATCCGGTTGCCGGTTCGCTGTTACGCAACGCCGTGCGTGACGGCGCCAAGCTGATCGTGCTCGATCCGCGCGGCCAGCCGCTCGAACGCTTCGCCTCGCACGTCGTGCGGTTCAAGCCGGGCACCGACGTGGTGCTGCTGGGGGCTATGCTGAACGTCATCATCGACGAGCGACTGTACGATCGTGAGTTCATCTCGGCGCGCGTCGATGGGTTCGCGGACATCGAACGCATGGCGCGCCAGTTTCCGCTGCCCGTGGCGGCCGCGATCTGCGGCGTGTCGCCCGACCTGATCGCCGAGGTCGCGCGCGTCTATGCCGGTGCGTCAGCCGCGATGACGATCTGGGGCATGGGCATGACCCAGCACAGCCACGGCACCGACAACATCCGCTGCCTGATCGCGATGGCTGTGCTGTGCGGGCAGGTGGGGCGTCCCGGCACCGGGCTGTATCCGATCCGCGGCCACAACAATGCGCAAGGGGCGCCGGATTCGGGGATGCTGCCGAACTACCTCCCGGATTATCAGCCGGTGGAAGCCGCAGAGGTGCGCGACAAGTTTGCGGCGCTTTGGGGCGTGCCCGTTCCCGCCACTTCGGGCCTGACCATGATTGAGGTCGTGGATGCGATCCATGCGGGCGGCGTTCGCGCGCTGTATTCGCACGGCGCCAATCCAGCGATGTGCATGCCAGGCTCCGACCGGGTGCGAGCGGCGCTGGCCCGGCTAGATCATCTCGTCGTGCAGGATATCTTCCCGACCGAGACGGCCGCCTATGCGGATGTCATCCTCCCGGCCGCGGCGTTGCTCGAGAAGGAGGGTACCCTCACCAATATCGACCGCCGGATTCAACGCACGCAGGCCGCGGTGAAGCCGCCCGGCGAGGCCAGGCCCGACTGGTGGATCGTGCAGGAAATCGCCCGGCGATGCGGGCAGGAGTGGGACTACGCGGGACCGGCCGTGATCTTCGACGAAATGCGCCGCTCGATGCCCTCGATCGGCGGCATAACTTGGGAGCGGTTGGTGCGCAACGGCGCGGTTCAATATCCTTGCCGCATCGAAGGCGATCCCGAAACCGCGCTGCTTTTTACGGAGCGTTTCCACACCGCAAGCGGACGTGCCCGCTTGATACCTGCCGAAACTGCGGCGCCGGCACAGATAACCTCGGCGGAATTCCCGCTGATCATGACAACCGGACGTTTGCTCCAGCATCACACCGGGCCGATGTCGCGGCGTGCCGCGGTGCTCGATGCGATCGAGCCGGACCCGTTCGTGGCGATGAATGCGCTCGACATGCAGCGCTTGTCGTTGAACACCGGAGACCCCGTCACCGTCCGTTCGCGCGAGGGCGCGATCGACAGCTACGTGCGGGCCGACAGCGCTCTGCCGGAGGGCCTGGTGTTCGCGCCCTATTGCTTCACCGAGGGACCGGCCAACGCACTTGTTACTCCACTGATGGATCCGATCAGCAGGACCGGCGACATGAAAGTCTCGGCAGTCGCGGTGGCGAAACGTCAAGGTCGCGTTGCGGTTCATACGCCGGTCGCAGAGACGATTTAGAAAAAGGATGGATGCAGCGCTTCAATCGAGAACAATGATCGTGGCGGCATCGTCATCCCTCTCACAAGGATCTGCCATGATGGGCTTGAAATCCCGGATATTCCGCTCGCTCGCGCTGGCGGCGGCCGTCGCAATGTCCTGCTTCGCTTCGCCGGCTGCGCACGCTCAACAGATGAAGGACGGAAAGCTGCATCTGCGCTTCGCGATCGCGCCGCTGCGGCCGACGCCCGCCCAGACCATCAAGGAGTTCGAGCCGCTGTTCAAATACGTCGCCGATCAGCTCGGCGCGACGTACGAACTGGTGTCGCCGGAGAGCTGGGCGGCGATTTCCGTCGCGATGACCAACGGTCACGTCGATGTGGGTTGGCTCGGACCGTGGGGCTACGTGCTCGCCAACAAGAAGTCGGGAGCCGAGGTGATCGCCACCGCCAAGTATCGTGGCAAGCCGATCTATCACGCGATCATCGAGGGCAGGCCGGGGCTCAACATCAAGAAATGGCCGGACGACGCCAAGGGCATGCGGTTGTCGCTGTCCGACCAGGGCAACACGTCGGGCTGGCTGATTCCGACGGCTTACTTCATCAAGCAGGGTATCGATCCGAAGACCTTCTTCCAGTATCGGGAAGGCGCCACTTTCGGCAACAATGTGATGATGATCCAGCAGGGCGTGCTCGACCTCGGCTCGGACATGGATCGCGGCCGCTACGGCATGATCGAAGCGGGCGAGATGGACCCCAAGAAGGTGAAAGTCATCTGGACGTCCAACCCGCTGCCGAACGACGCCATCACCGTTCCGAAGGGCTTCGATCCGGTGCTGAAGAAGAAGATGCAGGACATCCTTGTCGGGCTCAGCGAGGACAAGGCGCAGTCGCTGATGGGGTCGGGCTACAACGGCTTCGTCAAGGCGACTCACGACGACTACGAAGTCATCGAGGAAGCCGGCCGCGTCACCGGCAAGCTGGATTAACAAGCTCCGCTGAACCGGGGGCTGCGAGCGCAGTCCCCGGTTCGCTATCCGACGGAGGACACCATGACCGAGCCTGTGTGTTACCTTGAGCCTACCCGCTCCTGGCGTGATGACGGCGTGCTCCGCCGCAACCTCGCGCTGGTGATCGTCGCGGTGCTGATCGTCGTGTTCGCCCGCGCCTCGCACGTCGATCCGCAGAAATTGTGGGCCGGTGTTCCGCTCTTGGCGTCGTGGGTGCCGTCGATGTTCCCGCCGGACCTGCGTTCGATCGGCGAGATCCTGTATGCGGCGTTCGAAACACTGTCGATGGCCTCGATCGGCACACTGATCGCGCTCGCCTTCGCATTTCCGCTCGGCTTCTTGGCGGCGCGTAACACCACGCCTCATCCACTGGTGTCGGTCGCCGCGCGAGCCCTCCTCAACGTGACGCGCGGCACGGAAACGCTGGTGTTCGCGCTCGTCTTCGTCGCTGCGATCGGGTTCGGTCCGTTCACCGGAGTCTTGGCGATCGCATTTCACATGATGGGCGCGATCGGCAAGGCCTTCGCCGAGGCGATCGAGCCGGCCGACAAGGGACCGATGGATGCGGTGGCGCTCACGGGTGCGAGTCGGCTGAAGGTGATCCGCTATGCTTTGATTCCCGACGTCGCGCCCAATCTGATCGCAGCCACGCTTTACATGTGGGAGTACACGGTTCGCTCGTCGACCGTTCTGGGCATCGTCGGCGCCGGCGGCATCGGCCAGACCCTCAAGGACACCATCGACCTGTTGGATTTTCCCAAGATGATCACGGTGCTCACCGTCATCCTTCTGATGGTCTGGATGATCGACAGTCTGAGCGCCTATCTGCGCGGTGCCGTGCTCGAGCCGCCGCGCGCCGATCCGCGTCGCATTCCGCGACGAGCTATCTCGGGAGACTCACATGCCTGAGGCAGTCACAGTAACGCCTGCCGCCGAGAGCCCGGTTGTCCTGTCGGTGCGCGGTCTGAAGAAATCCTACGGCGAGCATCGCGTTTTGAACGGTATCGACCTCGATCTGCGCCGGGGTGAGTTCGTCGTCGTGCTCGGGCCGAGCGGGACGGGGAAGTCGACACTGTTTCGCTGCATCACGCGGCTCACCGAACCGGACGAGGGTGCGATTACGTTCGATGGTTTGGACGTCACCGCCCTGAAGACAGACGGTCTCGTGGCGATGCGCCGCCGCTGCGGCTTCGTATTCCAGCAGTTCAATCTGGTGCGCCGGCTGTCGGCGATCGACAACGTTCTGGCCGGCCGGCTCGGTCACGTGTCGCTGTGGCGTGCCATGCTGGGTGCGTTCTCGAGGCAGGACCGACAACTCGCGCTGGCGAGCCTCGACGCGGTCGGGATGCTGGATCACGCCTACAAGCGTGTCGACGGTTTGTCGGGCGGACAGCAACAGCGGGTTGCTATCGCTCGGACGCTGGCGCAGCAGAGCCAGCTGGTGATCGCCGACGAACCGATCGCCAGTCTCGATCCCGAATCAGCCAGAACAGTGCTTGGTATCCTGCGCAAGGTCGCGAAGGAGAAGCAGATCTCAGTGCTCTGCAGCCTTCATCAGGTCGAGCAGGCGCTTGCGGTCGGCGATCGGATCGTCGGGTTCCGCAACGGGCGGATCGTTGTAGATTGCCCCGCGCAACGTTTCACCGACGACGATTCCGCGCGTATCTACGGGCCGCAGACGGAGGCAGCCGAACAGCCGGGCGAGCGGCCGGCATATGCGGCCTGATCCATCTCGCGGCTGGGCGTGCGGTTTCGGCGATTGGTCTTTGGACGGAAATTCGTCAGCGAAAAATGCGATGAACCTCGAGCATGTCCAAACCTATCTGGCGGTCCTGCAAACCGGCAGTTTTCGCGCAGCCGCACGCCGGCTCGACATTTCGCAGCCGACGGTGACTCTGCACATCAAGAAGCTCGAAGACAGCCTCGGTCAGACCTTGATCATCCGCGAGCGCGGCGGATGTCTGCCCGCACCCGGCAGTGAATCTTTCGTCCGGCATGCGCAAGGCATAGTGCGACTGGCCGAGCGGGCGCGCCTTTCCTTGCGCCAGCCCCAACTCACCATCGGAGCGGCGGGTAATCTCGGCATCTATCTCCTCCAGCCTTACTTCCGCTCGTTCGCGGATCGGCAAGGGCAGGCGGCCCGGCTCGAGATGGTGATCGATCGAAACGATCGCATCGTCGACAGACTGGAGAGCGGCGAGGTCGACGTCGCCACGCTGGAATGGTGGGACGATCGCGACGGTTACGTCGCCAAGGTCTGGCGCGAGGAACCGGCGATCGTGATCGTCTCGCCGGAGCATCGCTGGGCAGGACGCTCCTCGATCCGACCCGCCGATCTTGTCGGCGAACCGTTGATCGGCGGTGAGCCGTGTACCGGGACCGGACGGATGCTGCGTCACCATCTCGGCGACATCGCGAGCCGGCTCCAGATCACCTGCAACCTCGGCAGCACCGAAGCGGTCAAGTCGGCGGTCAGGGCGGGTCTGGGCATCTCGGTCGTCCTGAAGGCCGCCGTCGAGGATGAGCTCGCCGCGCGGCATCTCGTCGGCGTGCCACTCAACGGCGTCAGCCTCGCCAAGCAGCTCTACGTGATCCGGCCCTCGGGTCTGCCGGGCGACAGCCTCGCGGCCAAATTCGCGCAACATCTGGCGCACTGACCCGGGAGAGCGGATCGTCTAGAGCAGGGCGCCTCGCCGGCCCGAGAGTGAGTTCTCTGCCGTCCGGTCTCGGCCGGCGCGCAATCCCGCAATCCGCAGGATGGTGCTCTGATCAGTCCTCGTCCTGCCATCTGCGCAGATCGGTCTGGTCGTGATAGGCCATGCGGTCGGGCGTGGTGATGAATTCGATAGTCGTGCCCACGGCATGCGGCAGTAGCAGACTTTGTTTCCAGCCCCTTTCTCGGTCGCGTAAGGAATGGCGCGCGGCGCGGTGAGGGGAGTGCCTCCCGCCTTCCTGAATCGTTCGACCGAGGCGTCGATGTCGTCGGTGTAGACGCCGAAGTGCGTAATGCCGAAGTCGCTCGCTCGGATCGGCTGGTTTTGTTCGGGGCCATGCATTTCGAACAACTCGATGTCGGGTCCGGTTCCGATCTTGACCATTGCCTGCGCGCGCACGACCGTGCCGGGGAAAGCGCCGACCGCCCGCTCGAATTCGGGGCCTTGCCGCGGCGGATCCTGCGGGCCGAACGACTGATAGATCACCTGGCCGCCGAAAGCTTCCACCAGGAACGATTTGGCGGCTTCGATGTCGGGCACCGTGATGCCGATATGATTGACGCCGCGAATGACGGGTGAGGTCATGACAGTTGTCCTTTCTGATTGAATCGATCCATCGTGATGGAGGCGTAACGCGCCCGCCGTGTTGCGCTACGCCGGCCGCGACGGCGCGGGCATAGAGTTATTAGTTGGCCTTGAGGAAATCGATCAGAGCGCCCGCGACTTCATCCGGCCGTTCGTCCGCGACATAGTGACTGCACCGCGCGATTGAGCCGCCGGTCACGTTGCTGGCGAATTCCTCGAGCATCGGCACCATCTGCGCGCCGAAGCGCTGATCTCCGCCGAGAGCCAGCACCGGGATCTGGAGCGGTTGCTTCTTGTAGTCGAGCGCGGCCGCGTGATCGGCGGCGAGGGCGCGATACCATTCCATGCCGCCGCGGGTGCGGCCGGGAAGCGCCATCGCCTTGGCGTAGATCTCGACGTCCGCCGGGTTGAACGTGCTGTGATCGTAGAACCGCTCGGCCATGAAGCTCGATGCGTAGTCGTATTCGCGGCCATGGAGCAGGCGCTCGGGAAGATCCCGGTTCATGTGGAAGCCGAAGTGCCAGAGCCTTGCGATCGTCGCCTCCCATTTGCTCCAGCCGGGAAGCGGAACGTCCAGGACGGCGAGGTGAGTTACAGAATCCCGATAGTTCGCGGCCTGCGGCAACGCCACCATCCCGCCGATGTCATGGCCGCACACCGCGTAACGCTCATGGCCAAGGGCGACCATGACCGCGTGCGCGTCGCGCGCCATTGTCGCCTTGTCGTAGCCGCTCTGCGGACAGTCGGAAAAGCCGGCGCCGCGCAGATCGATGGCCACCACGCTGAAATGCGCGGCCAGCAGCGGCATCACGTGATGCCATTCCCACCATGTTTCCGGCCAGCCGTGCAGCAGAAGGATCGGCGGCCCCGAGCCGCCCGTGACGGCGTTGATCTTGATGCCGTTCACCGGCACCAGCTGCTGGGTAAACCCGTTCAAAGTCGCGATCATGGTCGCTGTCCAGTCGATGTTGACGTTCAAGCAGTGCTGGCAACCAGCGCTCAAGGCTGGTCGAAATCGGTGGCGATGGTGACGTCGCGCCAAGAGTCGATATCGCTGCGGAAGGCTTCCAGCTTTCGCTCGGCGATCGCGTGCGCGACCGGGCCGAGCGGCAGATGCAGCGGCGCGTCCTCGGCGTCGACCGCCTGCAGGATCACCGCGATCGCCTTGTCGGGATCGCCGGCCTGATTGCCGTTGTTGGTTTCGCGATAATGCCTGCGCGAGGTCCCGGCATATTCCGGCATCTCGTTGGCGGCGACCGTGATCGAACGGCCGAGGAAATTGGTGCGAAACGGCCCGGGTTCGACGACCAGCACGCGGATGCCGATCGGCTTCAGCTCGCCGGCGAGCGCTTCGGAAATCCCTTCGACGGCGAACTTGGCGGCGTTGTAGTAACCGCCGCCGCCGCCGCCCGCGATGCCGGCGCCGGACGACATGTTGACGATCGTGCCGCTCGAACGGCGCAGCACGGGCAGGGCTGCTCGGGTGGTTTCGATCAGGCCGAAGACGTTGACCTCGAACATCGGCCGATACTCTTCCGGCGTGCCTTCCTCGATCGCGCCGTGCAGTCCGTAGCCGGCGTTGTTCACCAGCACGTCGAACCCGCCGAAGACCTCGACCGCCTTAGCCACGGCGGCCTTGGCTGCCGCCGCATCGGTCACGTCGAGCGGCAAGGTGATCATGCGGCCGCCGAACGGCTGCGCCATGTCCGCGATTGTTTCGATTTTGCGGGCGGTCGCGACGACGCGGTCGCCGCGCTTTGCCGCGGCGAGCGCGAGCCGCCGGCCGAAGCCGCTCGAGCAGCCTGTGATGAGCCAGGTTTTCATGACGACTTCTCCGAGTTGATTTCAGACGACGCCTGGCAAACCTAGGTGATTAGATTTGTTCTTCGAGTGACGTATCTGTATTCTCGGCGTTCAGTTTTGTTCGGGTGCGGCGATGGAATGGAGCGACGTCAGAGTTTTTCTTGCGATTGCGCGATCCGGCACGCTCGGCGGCGCCGCGCGTAGTCTCCAGACAAGCCATCCGACCGTCGGCCGGCGCCTGCGCGCCCTCGAAGAAGCAATCGGTCAAACGCTCTTCCAGCGGACTGCGGACGGTCTTGTCCTGACCGACGAAGGCCACGGCATCATCGCGCTGGCCGAGCAAATGGAAGAGGGCGCTCTTGCAATGGAGCGTCGGCTTGCCGGGCAGGAGCAGAATCTCAAAGGCAGTCTGCGCATCTCATCGGCGGACTGGTTCGGCGCCTATGTGCTGCCGCCGATCCTGGCGGATTTCTCGAAGGCCTACCCCAATGTCGACGTCGAAATCCTGACCGGCACACGCCAGTTCAACCTCGCCCAGCGCGAGGCCGACGTCGCGTTTCGGATCGTCCCGTTCAAGACGGCCGATGTGGTTCAGCGCCGGCTCTTCAAGCTCGAATATGGCGTCTACATCGCCGAGGAATCGCCAGATCCCAAATACGGCGACGGGACCGGTTTCCGGCTGATCACCCACGACACGTCCACGGGCCAGTTTCCCGACATCGCGTGGCTGATCGAAAGCTTCCCGAACGCCAGACCCGTGCTGCGATCGAACAACCGCAACGTCCAGGGCCGCATGTGCAGAGAAGGCGTCGGCATCGCCGTGCTGCCGCGCGTGGTCGGCAATCAGATCCCGGGCATCCGCAGACTGGAGCTGCCGACGCCGCCGCCGTCACGCGACATCTGGATGGGATATCACCGAGACCTCAGGCGTCTGCAGCGGCTTCGTGCGTTCATCGCGACGGTGTCGGACCTCCTCGTGAATGCGACGGCGTGAGAGAGAGGCCCCGATCGAAAGCCCACCCGGACATCCGGAATTCGCATAAGGTATATTATGGAATATCTATATTAGGCAGAAGTGACATGAGGTTGTCTGGCATTCCAAAGTCAGCTGGCCGCTACGTTGCCTTTTGGCTGTCCGCATGACCGCTTTCCGAGATGACGGCTTTCGGTCAGCGACCGAGCCTTGGCGGCATCCGTTCGGCTGCCGATCGAAGCCGCGCCGCAGGCTCTCCATGACGGCCACCATCCTCCCAAAACCCGCTTGACCGCACCCGCCGAAATGACGACCAAAGACGCCGTCGACTTCCCGGGCAGCGTCCCGCAAAAATCAAGCAATCGGGTCAGGAGGAAAACCAATGGGCGTTTCACGCAGGTCGTTGTTGAAGGCATCCGCGGCAGTCGCCGCGCTGGGCGGCGTCGGTGCGCCGTTCGTGGTGCGCGCGGCCGAGGCCGAGTTCAAATACAAATACGCCAACAACCTGCCCGACACCCATCCGATGAACATCCGCGGCCGCGAGATGGCCGAGGCCGTCAAGGCCCAGACCAACGGCCGTGTCCAGATCGATGTGTTTCCGAGCAGCCAGCTCGGCTCGGACACCGACATGCTCAGCCAGATCCGCGCCGGCGGCGTCGAGTTCTTCACGCTGTCGGGCCTGATCCTGTCGACGCTGGTGCCGGCGGCTTCGATCAACGGCATCGGCTTCGCATTCCCGGACTACGACACGGTCTGGAAGGCCATGGACGGCGATCTCGGCGCCCATATCCGCGGCGAGATCCAGAAAGCCGGCCTCGTGGTGATGGACAAGATCTGGGACAACGGCTTCCGCCAGACCACGTCGTCGACCAAGCCGATCAACGGTCCGGACGACTTCAAGGGCTTCAAGATCCGCGTCCCGGTGTCGCCGCTGTGGACCTCGCTGTTCAAGGCGTTCGATGCCGCGCCGGCCTCGATCAATTTCAGCGAAGTCTATTCGGCCCTGCAGACCAAGATCGTGGAGGGCGAAGAGAATCCGCTGGCGATCATCTCGACTGCCAAGCTCTACGAAGTGCAGAAGTACTGCTCGCTGACCAACCACATGTGGGACGGCTTCTGGTTCCTGGCCAACCGCCGCGCCTGGGAGAAGCTGCCGCCCGACCTGCGCGACATCGTCGCCAAGAACATCAACGAGGCCGGCGTCAAGCAGCGCGCCGACGTCGCCAAGCTCAATGCGTCGCTGAAGGACGAACTGGCCGCCAAGGGCCTTACTTTCAATCAGCCGCAGATCGGCCCGTTCCGCGACAAGCTGCGCGCCGCCGGCTTCTACGCCGAGTGGAAAGGCAAATACGGGGAGCAGGCCTGGGCGCTGCTGGAAAAGTCCGTCGGCCAATTGACCTGAGACTTGGGTCATGGCCGGCGCCGGTGCCCAGCCGCTGACCACCGCACAGCCTCTGTCCGCGCCGCGCTGCTGGCTCGGCGCGCTGGAGGCTGGGCTCGGCTATGCGGTCGAGATTCCGGCGGCGATCCTGGTCGTCGTCGAGATCGTCGTGCTGTTCGCCGGCGTGGTGGCGCGCTATGGGCTGTACCGGCCGCTGATCTGGTCCGACGAACTGGCCTCGATCCTGTTCCTGTGGCTGGCGATGCTCGGAGCCGCGGTGGCGTTCCGCCGCGCCGAGCACATGCGCATGACCGCCCTCGTCGCCCGCGCCTCGCCGCGCCGGCGCGCGTTTCTCGATCTGATCGCGATCTGTGCCGCGCTGGCGTTTCTGCTGCTGATCGCAGCGCCGGCCTACGAATACGCTTACGAAGAGAGCTACATCACTACGCCGGCGCTGTCGCTTGCCAACAGCTGGCGCGCCGCGGCGCTGCCGGTCGGCATCGCCCTGATGGCACTGTTCGCGTTGCTGCGACTGGCGCGGTTCGGCGACATCAAGCTGATGCTCGGCGCGGTGCTGACCGTGACTCTCGTGATCGGCGCATCCTATCTGGCCCAGCCGCTGTTCAAGCCGCTCGGTAATTTCAATCTCGTCATCTTCTTCGTCGGCGTGGTGGCGGCCTGCGTGTTCGCCGGCGTACCGATCGCCTTCGGCTTCGGCCTCGCCATCTACGGCTATCTGGCGCTGACGACGTCGACGCCGCTGCTCATCCTGGTCGGCCGCATCGACGAAGGCATGAGCCATCTGATCCTGCTGTCGGTGCCGCTGTTCGTCTTCCTCGGCCTGCTCATCGAGATGACCGGCATGGCGCGGGCGATGGTGGCGTTTCTCGCCAGCCTGCTCGGCCATGTCCGCGGCGGGCTGCATTACGTGCTGGTCGGCGCCATGTATCTGGTCTCCGGCATCTCGGGCGCTAAGGCCGCCGACATGGCGGCTGTGGCACCGGTGCTGTTTCCGGAGATGAAGGAGCGGGGGGCGAAGCCGGGCGATCTGGTCGCCCTCCTCGCCGCCACCGGCGCCCAGACCGAAACCGTGCCGCCGAGCCTGGTGCTGATCACCATCGGCTCGGTCACCGGCGTGTCGATCTCGGCGCTGTTCACCGGCGGCCTGCTGCCGGGCGTGGTGCTGGCCATCATGCTCTGCGCGCTGGTGTGGTGGCGCTATCGCCGCGAAGACCTCAGCCATGTCAAACGCGCAACGGGCAGCGACATCGGCAAAGCCTTCATCGTCGCCCTGCCCGCGCTGGCGCTGCCGTTCGTCATCCGCGCCGCCGTGGTCGAAGGTGTCGCCACCGCCACCGAAGTCTCGACCATCGGCATCGTCTACGCGCTGATCGTCGGCCTCCTGGTCTATCGCAAATTCGACTGGCGCCGCCTGATGCCGATGCTGGTCGAGACCGCGGCGCTGTCCGGCGCCATCCTGCTGATTATCGGCACCGCCACCGGCATGGCCTGGGGCCTGACGCAGTCCGGATTCTCCCGGGCACTGGCGACGGCGATGACCAGCCTGCCCGGCGGCGGCGCGATCTTCCTGGCGGTGTCGATCGTCGCCTTCATCGTGCTCGGCAGCGTGCTCGAAGGTATTCCGGCAATCGTGCTGTTCGGCCCGCTGCTGTTTCCGATCGCCCGCGCGGTCGGTATCCACGAAGTGCACTATGCCATGGTCATCATTCTGGCCATGGGCGTCGGATTGTTCGCACCGCCGTTCGGCGTCGGCTATTATGCGGCCTGTGCGATCGGACGGGTCGATCCGGCCGATGGCATGCGCCCGATCTGGGGCTACCTGCTGGCGCTGATCATCGGCCTGATCGTCGTCGCCGCAGTGCCGTGGATTTCGATCGGATTTCTTTGAAGCGCCGCGCGCGGCGCTGTCGCTTGAGTAAGGACACGTCGATGAGCAAGCCGCAGGGTCATTACAGCATCGGTCTCGACAAGACGCCGGCCAATTACGTGCCGCTGTCGCCGCTGAGCTTCCTCGAGCGCTCCGCCAACGTCTATCCGGGCCTGACCTCCGTGGTCTACGAAGGCCGGCACTACACCTGGAAAGAGACCCGAGAGCGCTGCCGCCGCTTCGCGTCGTGGCTGACGCGCAGCGGCATCACCCGCGGCGACACCGTCGCGGTGATGCTGCCCAACGTGCCGGCGATGGTCGAGGCGCATTTCGCGGTGCCGATGGCCGGCGCGGTGCTGAACGCGCTGAACATCCGGCTCGACGCCCCGGCGATCGCGTTTCAGCTCGAGCACGGCGGCGCCAAGATCATCCTGGTCGATCCGGAATTCTCCGCCGTCGTCGCCGAAGCGCTGAAGCTGATGCGCGGGCCGAAGCCGCTGGTGATCGACGTCGACGACAAGATGGTGCCGGGCAGCCACCGCATCGGCGAGCTCGAATACGAATACGCCGTCGCCTCCGGCGATCCGACCTATGCGGGCGTGCGTCCCGAGGACGAGTGGGACGCCATTTCGCTCGGCTACACCTCAGGCACCACCGGCAATCCCAAGGGCGTGGTGACGCATCATCGCGGCGCCTATCTCAACGCCGTCAGCAACATCCTGGCCGGTCAGCTCGGCGCTCATCCGGTGTATCTGTGGACGCTGCCGATGTTTCACTGCAACGGCTGGTGTTTCCCGTGGACGCTGGCGGCGGCCGCCGGCGTCAATGTCTGCCTGCGCAAGGTCGATCCCGCCAAGATCTTCGAACTGATCCCCAAGCACGGCGTCACCCATCTGTGCGGCGCGCCGATCGTCTACAACACGCTGATCAACGCGCCGGAGGCACCGAAGGGCGCCGCCGCCCGCCCGGTGGTCGGTCTGATCGCCGGCGCGGCGCCGCCGATGGCGGTGCTGGCCGGCGCCGAGCAGATCGGCATCAAGCTGACCCACGTCTACGGCCTCACCGAAGTGTACGGCCCCGCCTCTGTCTGCGCCGAGCAGCCCGGCTGGGACGCCCTGCCCGTCGCCGAGCGCGCCATGCTCAAGCGCCGCCAGGGCGTGCCCTACCCGTTGCAGGAAGCCGTCACCGTGCTCGATCCGGAGACGCTGCAGGAAGTGCCGCGCGACGGCGAGACCATCGGCGAGGTCATGTTCCGCGGCAATATCGTGATGAAGGGCTATCTCAAAAACGAGGTCGCCACCAAGGAAGCGCTGGCCGGCGGCTGGTTTCACACCGGCGACCTCGGCGTGCTCGACGCCGAGGGCTACGTCATCATCAAGGATCGCTCCAAGGACATCATCATCTCCGGCGGTGAGAACGTCTCCTCGGTCGAAGTCGAGGACGTTCTGTACAAACATCCGGCGATCCTGTTCGCCGCCGTCGTCGCCAAGCCCGATCCGAAATGGGGCGAAGTGCCCTGCGCCTTCGTCGAACTCAAGGACGGCGCCAGCGCCACCGAAGCAGAGATCATCGCCTACTGCCGCGAACATTTGCCCGGCTTCAAGACCCCCAAGACCATCGTGTTCTCGTCGATCCCGAAAACATCGACAGGGAAGATTCAGAAATTCATGCTGCGCGATCAGGTGAAATCGGCGAAGGCGATTTTGGAGTAGTTGGATCACGGCGCGTCGGAGTCGCCGAGCCGCCGCAGCCCCTCACCCCACCCCTCTCCCCGCAAGAGCGGGGCGAGGGAGCGCGCTGCCGGCGCGGCGCGTGTTTCGACCCTAATACACTCACGTTCGTCATTCCGGGGCGCGAGCGAAGCTCGCGAACCCGGAATCCATACCCCCCGTGCTTGCTACTTGACGGCGATGGTCGGACGAGCGCCGGTCGTAACCGCGCCGCTGCGGAGTATGGATTCCGGGTTCGCTCGCTTCGCGAGCGCCCCGGAATGACGAACGAGAGGGTGGCGGATGGGGACGGTCAGCCCGCGATCTGCAGCCGCATGCCGTCGAACCCCGGCACTACGCCGCTGGGCAGCTCCTTGCGCAGCGTCTCGTAGTCGATATCGGCGTGCATGT
>NZ_BADD01000800.1 GCF_000333455.1 Rhodopseudomonas sp. B29 | reverse complement strand
GCGCAAACGCCGGCTGGCAGTGCAAGCCCGGCGCCAGAGAAGTTTGCACCGATCACCGCGTTCTTCGACAATGAAGTCGCCAGCGGCAAGATTCCTGGGGCGGTTGTACTGATACAGCAGCATGGCCGGACGCTGTACGAAAAGTCGTTCGGCTTCCGCACGGCGGCGCGGAAACATCCGATGACGCCCGACACCATTTTCGCGCTGCATTCGATGACCAAGCCGATCACCTCGGTGGCGGCGATGATGCTGATCGACGAGGGAAAGCTGGCGCTCACCGATCCGGTCGCCAAATACATTCCCGCCTTCGCCACCACCAAGGTGGGGATCGAAACCGTCGATGCCGACGGCTCGCAACTGCTGCGGCTGGTGCCCGCCGATAGGTTGATCACTATCGCCGATCTGCTGCGCCACACCTCGGAGATTTCGTACGAATATATCGGCGGCATGCAGATCGAACAGGCCTATCAGCACGCCGACATCTTCGCCGGCTCGTTCGACAACAAGATTTTTGCGGAGCGCATCGCGCATCTGCCGCTGGCACGCCAGCCCGGCACGCTGTGGCGCTACGGTCATTCCACCGACGTGCTCGGCGCCATCATCGAGATCGTCTCCGGACAGAGCCTGTATCAGTTCGAGAAGCAACGCCTGTTCGATCCGCTCGGCATGACCAGTACCAAATACGTGCTCGACAACGACGCCGAGCGCGAGCGGATGGCGGCGCCGCTGCCGGACGACACCATTCTGGTCGATGCAGAGAAGATGCGTCTGGCGCATCCGCAATGGCAGTCCGGCGGCGGCGGCCTGGTGTCGACGGCCACGGACTATGCGCGCTTTGCCCAGATGATCCTGAACCGCGGTGAACTTGGCGGCCGGCGCTATCTGAGCCCCGCCGCCTTCAAGGCCATGACCACCGATCAGATCGGGCCGGGCTCGGGCGTCGGGCGCGATTACTTCTACTTTCCGGGCGACGGCTTCGGGTTCGGCTACGGCTTTGCCGTTCGCGTATCAGCCGGTGATGCGCATCCGCCGGCGCCGGGTTCGATCGGCGAACTGAAATGGGACTCGGGCAGCGGCACCTATTTCGGCGTCGATCCGAAACTCGATATGATCTACATCCTGATGCAGCAGACCCAGAACGAGCGCGGCCGCAACGTGCCGGCGTTCAAGAAGCTGGTCTATGAGGCGTTCGGGGCAGGCAACTGATCTCCGCTGCTCTCCGATCGGCAGCTTCAGTGGCCGGGCGAGATCCTCGGCCCGGAGCTCGATCGGCTGACCGTGCGGCGTGCGATCGGCGGCGCGGTCCCAGGCGTCGCGATAGCGGTGTAGGACCTCGGTGCTGGCGACGCCCTTGTCCGCGACCATCTTTTCCAGTGTGGCCAGCCAGTGCAGATAGTAGGTGTCGCCGCGATCCGGATCGCCCTCCGCCTGGGCGTGCGAGATTTCCGCCGCCAGCGCCGCCGCCCATTCGTTCCAGCTGAACAGACCGCGCTGATGCAGCGTCACTGCCATCGCGAAGGCGTGCGCCTCCCAGGGCTCGCGAAACACCGGCCCGTCGTCGTCGCGCGGCAGTCCGGGAACGCTGCGCGCCGCGACCGCGGCGGCTTCACGATCGACCTTCATGGCGCAGACTCCAGATAACTCTCCCAGGCATCGACCGAAACTCGCAGACCCGGCTCGGCATCGGCGCCCCACAGCTCGGCGCCGTCGAAAGTGACGGTGTAGAGCCATTGCGGCTGCTCGCCGGTGCTGGCGGCGCTGCTGTCGGGGAAGACGTGCGCGCCGTGGACCAGTTCGACGACGCCGGTGCGGCCGCGCACATAGCGCGGCAGCCGCGTGTGCCCCTGCGGGTGCATTTCCTTGGCCAGGACGCGATCGCCGACCGCAAAACGGGCAGGGGCGGGCGCCGGACGCTCCGTCGGTCCCCCGCGCGCCAGCATCGGAGCAACGTCGGCGGCGCCGAGCAGGGGAACGTCCTTGCGTGGATGCAGCGGCTTGCCGGCCGCAACTTCGTCGGCCGTCACCAGGCCGCGTTCTTCCATCAGCTGCTCGAGCCCGGCGAGCCAGATCTGATAGTAGCTCTTAGACAGATAATCCGCCGGCGAGCGGTTCTCGCGGGCGAAGCGGCTCATGTCGATGGTCCAGCCGCCGGGCCGCGCCATCGCCAGCGTGATGGCGAAGGCGCGGCGTTCCCACTGCGCATGAAACATCGGCTCGTTCGGCTCCGGGACGACCGGGCCGAAGCCGTCCATGCCGCCCATGTCGTGCGCACCGTTCATGCGGCGATCTCCGCCGGAGCACGGGCGAGACCGGTGCCGATCATGCTGTCGCGGGTGACGAGGTCGGCGAGCTGCGTCTCGCTCCAGCCCTCGGTGCCGGCCGGTCGCATCGGGATCACCAGATAGCGGATCTCGGCGGTCGAATCCCAGACGCGGATGGCGGTGCCCTCCGGCAGGGTGACGCCGAAATCGGCCAGCACCGCGCGCGGCTCCTTGACCACGCGTGAGCGATACGGCGCCGATTTGTACCAGACCGGCGGCAGCCCCAGCACCGGCCACGGATAGCAGGAGCACAGCGTGCAGACGACGACGTTATGCTGTGCCGGCGTATTCTCCACCGCCACGACATGCTCACCTTGGCGGCCCACATAGCCCAGCTCGGCAATTGCGGCGGTTGCATCCTCGAGCAGCCGCGCCCGGTAGGCGGGATCGCTCCAGGCCTTGGCGACGACCTGAGCGCCGTTCCGGGGCCCGACCTTGGTCTCGTAGGTCTCGATCAAGAGATCGAGCGCCACTGGATCGACATAGCCCTTCTCGGTCAGGATGGTTTCGAGCGCACGCACCCGCAGCTCGGTCTCCGACAGCTCGGAATGGTCGTGGTCGTGGTGATGATGGGCGTGCGTTTCGGAATGGTTGTTCATGTCGGCAAGCATAGATTGGGAGTTGCCGCGCTGTCGAGACGCAGATCAGCGCTGGCCTGGCATGACGCGGAAAACTGGTGATCAGGATCCGATCGCGCGGCCCAGCGCGATGCTGATCCCGAACACCATGCAGCCGATCGCGCCGTAAGCCAGATATTCCGGGTGATGACAGAATAGCGGTGACGTGTCGCACGCTTGGACCGCCCAACGCGTGCCGTAAAAAACCTGGTCACGCGCGTCAAAGAAGAACGCGGCCGTCGCCCCCAGCGCGACAGCCAGAAAAATCATAATGCCCGGCATGTGTAGCTCTCGGTCGAATCGTCGGGAACCACAGCTAGCGTGATCCATGGAACTGGATCAATTGAGGTTATTCCGAGTAGTTAGGTCGCTGTGCACGCACAGCGGCGTATGGGGTTGTCGAAGCGTCGAACGCCGAGAGCGGACAACCGCGCGCTGCCGCTAGCGCCACATTCCGCGCATCCGCGCGCCGATGTCCATCGACGGCGCTTTGCGGGTCGAATAACTCGGCGTCGCCGAGGGCTTCGGCCAGGCGACGCGTTCGAACAGCGGCAGCAGTCGCTCCGGAATGAAGCGGCTGCGCGACGCATAGACGTGACGATCGCCTTGCACAGCCTGGCCGTGTGTAAAGAAACGCTGCGGCACGACGAGGTGCAGGTCATCCTTGGCGCGCGTCATCGCCACATAGAGCAGGCGGCGTTCCTCCTCGATCTCGGCGGTGGTCCCTGTACCGAGGTCGGACGGCATGCAGCCGTCGACGACGTTGAGCACGAACACCTGCTTCCATTCCTGGCCCTTGGCGGAGTGGATGGTGGAGAGGATCAGATAATCGTCGTCGAGCAGCGGCACGCCGGCCTGATCGGACGTCGCGTCTGGCGGATCGAGCGTCAGCTCGGTGAGGAAGCGTTCGCGCGACGGATAACCCGACGCGATCTGCGCGAGCTGCACCAGATCGGCGCGCCGCGTTTCGGAATCTTCATGGATGCGTTCGAGATGAGGTTCGTACCACAGCCGCGCACGCTCGATCTCGGCCGGCCAGCCGGCGTCGCAGCTGCGTAGTTCGGTGACGGCTTCGACGAAGCCGCGCCAGTCGGCCGCGCGCGGCGGTGCGGCCAGGGTGGCGAGCGTCGCCAGCGGATCGGCCGTGGCGGCGATCGCATCCAGCGTCTTCTGCGCCGCCGCCGGACCGACACCCTGCATCAACAGCATTACCCGGAAGCCGGCGACGCGATCGCGCGGGTTCTGCACGAAGCGCAGCAGTGCCAGCATATCTTTGACATGCGCGGCATCGAGAAATTTCAGGCCGCCGAATTTGACGAACGGGATGTTGCGCCTCGTCAGCTCGAGCTCCAGCGGGGCCGAGTGCGACGAGGTGCGAAACAGCACCGCCTGCTGCTTCAATGTCGTGCCGCCTTCGCGGGCGTCGAGCACCCGCTCGACGATGTAGCGCGCCTGATCGGCCTCGTCGCGCACGCCGACCAGCAGCGGCGGCGAGCCGGTGGCGCGATCGGTCCACAAATTCTTGGTGAAGCGCTCGCGCGCGAGATCAATCACGCCGTTGGCGGCTGCAAGGATGCCCTGCGTCGAGCGATAGTTGCGATCGAGCGTGACGATGCGCGCCGGCGGGCTGAAGGCTTTGGGGAAGTCGAGGATGTTGCGGACGCTGGCGGCGCGAAACGAATAGATAGACTGGGCGTCGTCGCCGACCACGGTGAGGCCTTCACCGGACGGCCGCAGCGCCAGCAGCACCTGGGCCTGCAGCGCATTCGTGTCCTGATACTCGTCGACCAGCACGTGATCGAACCGGCCGCCGATTTCCTCGGCGAAAGCGGGCTCGGCCATCACCTGCGCCCAGTAGAGCAACAGGTCGTCGTAATCGAGCACGTTGTGGCGCTGCTTGGCTTCGACGTAGCCGGCGAACAGCTGCTTCAGCTCCTTCGACCAGGCGGCGCACCACGGATAGTTGGCGCCGAGCACCTGATCGAGTTCGGCGGTGGCGTTGACGCAGCGCGAGTAGATCGACAGGCAGGTCGATTTCGCAGGAAACCGGCTCTCGGTTTTGGAGAATCCGAGGTCGTGCCGAACCAGATTCATCAGGTCGGCGGAATCCTCGCGGTCGTGGATGGTGAAGCCCGGATCGAGCCCGATGCGCTCGGCGTAGTCGCGGAGCAGCCGCGCGCCGATGCCATGGAAGGTGCCGGCCCAGTTCAGGCCGCCGCTGAGCGCGCCGGCGCGGTCGCCCATCGCCCGGCGGGCGATGCGCTCGACCCGCTGCGTCATCTCGGACGCGGCGCGGCGCGAGAACGTCATCAGCAGAATGCGATGTGGATCGGCGCCGCCGACGACGAGATGCGCGACGCGATGCGCCAGCGTGTTGGTCTTGCCCGAGCCGGCGCCGGCGATCACCAATAGCGGCGGGCAGGGGCCGTCGGTGCCGTGCAGCACGGCGCAGCGCTGCTCAGGATTGAGCGCGTCGAGAAGGGCAGCGGGCAGGGTCAACGAATCAGCGCCTGTTTGGATGAAGGCCGACGCTTCCAGATTCCTGCTTTGTTCGCAACGGTGATCGTCCTTCCACCATGAGCCGAGCCCGGATTTCCGGTTCCGCATCAACAGGCACAAAAATGTCACGCTGCCGCGGCTAGGCGGACGGCCGTATTCGGCTGATAGTACGGGGGCGACGCTGTTGGCAGCAGGCGCTGCGGGCGCGCGTGACAACCATGGGGAAGCTTGATGGCTGGACGATCGATCTTTGTCGGAGCGGCACTGTTGGCGATCACCTCGACCGGCGCTTTCGCGCTCGAGCTCGATACCGTCGCGATCCAGAGCGGAAAACTCGTCATCACCGGCCGGACCGCCAAGTCCGGGCAGGAGGTCGAACTGGTCGCGACCGGCGACAAGGTGACGAGTTCGTCGTCGCGGCGCTTCAAGATGTCGCTGAGCTACCTGCCGGATACCTGCAAGCTCGATCTGAAAGCCGAAGGCAAGGACATCAAGGATCTGATCGTCGCCAATTGCGGCGCGCGTGGCCCGAAGGGTGAGGCGGGAGCCGCTGGTCCCGCCGGCCCGGCGGGCCCTGCCGGTCCCGCGGGTCCGGCCGGCCCGGTTGGCGCGGCTGGTCCTGCGGGTCCCGCCGGTCCGGCTTGGCCCTGCTGGTCCCGCC
>NZ_BADD01000801.1 GCF_000333455.1 Rhodopseudomonas sp. B29 | reverse complement strand
CCATTGAACCCGCAACGGTGTTGTTTGAAGAGAACCGGTCCCCGGGAATCCAGCTTGATCGCGGCCGCCACAAGCAAGAGCCACGGCGACACAGCTACCAGAACGGACGCGGAGAGAAAGACATCCAACGTTCGCTTCGCGAAAAGCTCCATTGGCGACAGAGGGCCGCGATGAAGTTCTACGCATCGCGTTCCACCCAGCTCAGTCGAGGGCCTGTTAAAAAGCTCTGAACTTTCACCCGTCGGCATCAGCCTGACGCGGAGAGGCAGAACTTGGAGCGCCGCAACAACACGTTTCAGGCGAGGCCAGTCGTTGAGACTGACGACAAAGAATATTTCCCCGACTTCGGTCTCGCGGGTGTAGTCGATGATC
>NZ_BADD01000802.1 GCF_000333455.1 Rhodopseudomonas sp. B29 | reverse complement strand
ATCTGGCGGCCTATGTGGACGGCCGGCTCGATGATTCGCGCCGCGCCGAGGTCGAGGCTTACCTCGCGGCCAATCCGGAAGTCGCAGCGCAGATCGACAGCGACATCGCCGATCGCGACGCGCTACGTGCCCGGCTTGCGCCGATCGCGGCCGAGCCGATTCCGGCGCGGCTCAGCATCCCCCATCTGCAGGCCTCGCGCCGAGGCTCATTGACGCGCACCACCGGGGCGATCGCGGCGGCGCTGGCCTGCCTGCTGATCGGCGGCGGTGCCGGCTTCGGCCTGGCCGAGCACCTTTATCACACCCGTCCCACCGCTCTGGCGGCTGCTCCAGTCGCCGACGATGCCATGCTGGCGTGGCGAACCTACGCCGTCGAGGTCGCGCATCCGGTCGAGGTCGCGGCCGATCAGGAAGACCATCTGGTCAAATGGCTGTCGAAGCGACTCGGCCGCAAGCTGACAGCGCCGAAGCTGGACTCGCTCGGGCTCAAGCTGATCGGCGGACGGCTGCTGCCATCCGGCGCGGCACCGGCGGCGCAATTCATGTACGAAGATGCGCAGGGCCGCCGCGTCACTGTCTACGTGCGGCCCGGCGGCGCCGGCGAGCCCAGCGCCTTCAGGTTCGAACAGACCGGCAATCTGGCTGCATTTTCCTGGATCGACGCGAAGCTGAGCTATGCGGTGGTGGCCCAGACCAACCGCGACCATCTGCTCGGCATCGCCCGCGCCATCTACGATCAGTACGAGGCGTTGTGAGCGACGATTAGTTCGCCGTCCCCGGGCGCTTCATCATCGCCAGCACCAAGCCAGCCGCGGACGCAATCAGCGCCGGTACGGCAGCGACCAGAAACAGCGTCTGGTTGTCGACATGCCGGGCCAGCATATAGCCGCCGACCAGCGGACCGATGATCGAGCCGATGCGGCCGATGCCGAGTGCCCAGCCGACGCCAGTCGAGCGGATCGCGGTCGGATAGTAGGTGGCGGTCAGCGCGTTGGAGGAGATCTGGCCGCCGACGATGCAGAAGCCGGCGGCGAAGATCGCCAGCGTCACCAGACTGGCCGAATGGCCGAGCATGCCGATCGCCGCCACCCCGATCGCGGCGCAGAAGAACGTGATCGCCAGAGCGCCGAACGAGAACCGGTCGACAAACCGCCCGAGCGTGAAGGTGCCGATGACGCCGCCGATCTGCAGCACCGCGCCGATCGCCGCCGCCGCCGAGATCGAGACGCCGAGATCGTTCAGCACCGTCGGCAGCCAGTTCGACAGCAGATACAGATCGAGCAGGCTCATGAAGAACACCACCCACAGCAGCAGCGTCGTGGCGGTGCGGTTCTCGGTGAACAGATGCGCCACGGGCAGACCACTGAGCTTCGGCTCGTTGACGACGAAGCTCGCCGTATCGAGGCCTGGCGCCGACGGCGCCAGCCGTGCCAACACCGCGCCGACCTCGCGGTCGCGGCCGCCGCGAAGCGCCAGGAAGCGAATCGATTCCGGCAGCGCGCGCAGCAGCACCGGCACCAGCAGCAGGGGACAAAGCCCACCGACCACGAACACCGAACGCCAGCCGAACGTCGGGATCAGTGCTGCCGCGACGATGCCGCCGATCGCGGCGCCGATCGAGAAGCCGGCGAACAATTTCGATTTCGAAGGCTTCCTGCACGGCGCCATCGGCGCCGCGTTCGACGTCGAATTCGATCACATCGGCTTCTGGGATCTGCGTTTCGCGGTCGCCGACAGCTATCGCGCCGGCCGCGTTTTCATCGCCGGCGACGCTGCGCACAGCCATCCGCCCTATGGCGGCTACGGCATCAACAGCGGCCTCGAAGATGCCGTCAACCTGTCGTGGAAGCTCGCCGCCAAACTGCAGGGCTGGGGCAGTGAGGCGCTGCTCGACAGTTACGATCTTGAACGCCGTCCGGTGTTCGCCTCGACGGCGCGCTTCTTCATCGAGAAGAGCATTTTGGACGACCGCGATTTCCTGCGCGCCCACGATCCGGCTCGCGACAAGGCGGATTTCGAAGCCGCCTGGAAGCTCAGGCAAACCGGCGCCACCGCAGAGGTCAACGCGTTCGAGCCGAACTACGAAGGCTCGCCGATCGTCATCGGCGCTCACGCCGGCACACCCAGCGCGATCGGCTCACACGCCTATCAGGCCCGCGCAGGTCATCATCTGGCGCCGCATCCGCTGTCGGGTGGCGCGAATGTGTTCGATCGCTTGGGCGACGGCTTCACGCTGATCGATCTCGGCAGTGACGCCGCTCGCACCAAGCCTTTCGTCGACGCAGCGAAGTCGCTTGGCGTACCGCTGACGGTGATCACCGACACGGCGGACGATGGCCGTGAGAAGTATCAGGCCGAGCTGATACTGGTCCGTCCTGATCAGTTCGTCGCCTATGCGGGCGACGACTGCGATGCCGATGCCTTGCTCAGGCAAGCGGCCGGCGTCGTGTAGCGAATAGGAAGGTTTGGGTCGCCGCGATCAACGCTTGCGGGCTTTGGCTGCCTTGCGCGGCTGAGGTGCCGCGGCGGCATCGGCCTGCATCTCGGCTTCTTTGGCGAGCCGCAATTCGCGCAGGCGTGCCATGTTGCTGCGGACCGCGACGGACTCGCGCTGAATCTCAGCCATCCGGGTCTGGCCTTCCTGCTGCGCCATCAACTTGCGGCGCGCACGTTCGACGCTGACTTCCGAGGGCTCGTTGCTTTTTCCGGCCATGTCATCCTCCGGTGGGGACGGGCGCCCGGCACTTGGGCCGAGCGCACCAGACCGCGCCGCCGAAGCGACGCGGCGAAGCAGTTCGCTCAGGCGAGCTGCAGGTTTTCCGCGCTGGTCTTGCCGCGCATCTTGTCGGTCTTGAGTTCGAACGTAACCTGCTGACCTTCGGCGAGGCCGGACAGACCGGCACGCTCGACGGCGCTGATATGGACGAACACGTCCTTGCTGCCGTCATTCGGCGCGATGAAACCAAAGCCCTTTTGGCCGTTGAACCACTTAACAGTACCTGTCGTCATTGTCGTCTCCAAAGCATATCAACGCGAGGCGTCATCGCGTCGCGATCCAACTAATCGGATGTCTTTGGAAGGAGCCCGCGGGCGCATTCAGAAAGGCACAGCGGCTAATCGAACTTTCCCAGTTTAGCCCGAACAGGGCCAAATAACAAGGAACATTTCGGGATCAGGTTCCATGCCCGATTGTCAACATCCCACCTACGGATCCAGCTCGGTGTCCCAGTACAAGTAATCGAGCCAGCTTTCGTGCAGATAGTTCGGCGGAAACGAGCGGCCGTTGCGATGCAGCTCGTGCACCGTGGGGGCGAACGGCGTTTGCCGCGGCCACATCTTTGCCTGCGCGGTCGTGAGATTGCCCTTCCGCAGATTACACGGCGAGCACGCCGCGACGACGTTCTCCCAGGTGGTCTGGCCGCCTTTGGAGCGCGGGATGATGTGATCGAAGGTGAGGTCTTCGGGTGCGCCGCAATATTGGCAGACGAACTTGTCGCGCAGGAAGACGTTGAACCGCGTGAAGGCCGGATGGGTGGTGGGTTTGACGAAGGATTTGAGCGACACCACGCTCGGCAAGCGGAACTCGAAGTTCGGGCTGCGGACCGCGCGGTCGTAATACTCGACAATATTTACGCGGTCGAGAAACACTGCCTTGACCGCGTCCTGCCACGACCAAAGCGACAACGGATAGTAGCTGAGCGGCCGGAAATCCGCGTTGAGCACCAGAACCGGCCAACCGCCTTGTGAGACATGCGCGTTCAAGAAACGCTCCTGACCCCCGTCGATCGACGCTGCGAAGCAGCATGCAAGGCATACTACGATCAGCGTGACGGGCTTGTGAAGGGCCAAGGCGATCTTGCCCGGCGCGAAGGCGGCAAAAATCGGCCAAACTACCGTCGCCACGAGAGAAATTGCTTCTCTGGATCGAGTTCCCGACGAGGCGATTTTTGCAATGTTTTGGGGCTGATTGACGCCGGCACGATCCGGCGGTCTGATCCCAAAAGCTCCCTCATCCATCAGCCGAACACAGTCCCGGAGGCGTCCATGTCCAGCGCAGCAACCGCCAAGATCGCCGAAGCTACCTCGCCCGCCTCGACCGGCCACACCCCGGGCCGCGGCCGGGTCTACGACTCGATCGCCCAGGCCTATGGCGACACGCCGCTGGTACGGCTCAACCGGCTGCCGCAGCAGAACGGCGTCAAGGCAACGATCCTGGCCAAGCTGGAGTATTTCAACCCGGCCTCGAGCGTGAAGGACCGTATCGGCGCCGCCATGGTGGCGGCGATGGAGCGCGAGGGCATCATCGAGCCCGATACCGTGCTGATCGAGCCGACCTCCGGCAACACCGGCATCGCGCTGGCCTATGTGGCCGCCGCTAAGGGCTACCGGCTGAAGCTGGTGATGCCGGAATCTATGTCGATCGAGCGCCGCAAGATGCTGGCATTTCTCGGCGCCGAGCTGGTGCTGACCGAGGCCGCTAAAGGCATGAAGGGCGCTATCGCCAAGGCCGAGGAGCTGATCGCCTCGACGCCGAACGCCGTGATGCCGCAACAGTTCAAGAACCTGGCCAACCCGGAAGTGCATCGCCGCACCACCGCCGAGGAGATCTGGAACGACACCAAGGGCAACGTCGACCTGTTCGTCGCTGGCGTCGGTACCGGCGGCACCATCACGGGCGTCGGCCAGGTGTTGAAGCCGCGCAAACCGTCGCTGCGCGTCGTCGCGGTCGAGCCGGTCGAGAGCCCGGTGCTGTCCGGCGGCGCGCCCGGCCCGCACAAGATTCAGGGCATCGGCGCCGGCTTCGTGCCGGACATTCTGGATCGCTCGATCATCGACGAAGTCGTCCAGATCGCCAGCGCCACTGCGCTCGAAACCTCCCGCGCGCTCGCCCGCCACGAAGGCATCCCCGGCGGCATCTCGTCCGGCGCCGCCATCGCGGCCGCGATCGAACTCGGCAAGCGCCCGGAGAACGAGGGCAAGACCATCGTGGCGATCGTGCCGTCGTTCTCGGAGCGTTATCTGTCGACTGCGTTGTTCGAAGGCGTGGGAAGTTGAGGCGCACTCCCAGTCAAGTGCAGGTCATTCCGGGGCGCGCGTAGCGCGAACCCGGAATCCCTAGATTATTGAGGATCGATCTAGATTCCGGGTTCGCTCGCTACGCGAGCGCCCCGGAATGACTCGTTGATAGCTACGCGTCCGCCAATTCCCGATACAGCTTCGCGTAGTGCCCGGCCGGATTGCGCCACGACACATCTGTCGTCATGCCATTGATCTGCAGATTGCGCCAGGCGGCGTGGTCGGCGAACAGCGCTTGGGCCTTGGCGAGCGCGGCGGCCAGAGCGTGCGCCGTGACGGGCGTGAACTGCACACCCGTTGCTACGCCAGTAGCAATCGCCATTTCGTTGGCGTCCACCACGGTGTCGGCGAGACCGCCGACGCGAGAGACGATCGGCACCGCGCCATAGCGTAGCGCACACAGCTGCGTCAGACCGCAGGGCTCGAACCGCGACGGCACCAGAAGCGCATCAGAGCCGGCCTGCATCTGATGCGCCAGAGCTTCGTCATAGCCGATCACGACGCCGACCTGGCCGGGATACGTCAGCGCAGCCGCGCGGAACGCCTGTTCGAGCGGCGCGTCGCCGGAGCCGAGCAACGCCAGTTGGGCACCGCCCTTGAGCAGCTCGGGCAGCACCTCGATCAGCATGTCGAGGCCCTTTTGCCACGACAGCCGGCTGACCACGCCGACCAGCAGTGCATCCGCCGCGGGCTTCAATCCAAACCTTGTCTGCAGCGCCTGCTTGTTGCGCGCGCGGGCGCCGATGGTCTCGACATCGTAGGAGACCGGAATCAGCTCATCGCAGGCCGGATCCCAGACCTTGTCGTCGATGCCGTTGAGGATGCCGGACAGATCGCCGGCGCGAAGCCGCAGCAGGCCGTCGAGCCCCATGCCGGCTTCGGTGCCCTGGATCTCCTGCGCGTAGCTCGGCGACACCGTGGTGATCCGGGTCGCGAGCTGGATGCCGGCCTTCAGATAGCCGATCGAGCCGTAATACTCGACGCCGTCCATCGCGTAGGCGCGCTCCGGCAGGCCGAGCCTGGCCAGGAGTTCGCGCGGAAATTGGCCCTGGTACGCGAGATTGTGGATGGTGAAGACGGTCTTCGGCCCGCGCTTGCCGCTGTAGTGCAGATAGGCTGGGAGCAGCCCGGTCTGCCAATCATGGGCGTGCAGCACGTCCGGCGCATAGCCGGGCATGAGGCCCTGACCGAGCCGCGCGCCGGTCTGCGCCAGAGCCGCGAAGCGCAGCGCGTTGTCGGGCCAATCCTTGTTGTCGGCGCCAACATAGGGATTGCCCGGCCGGGCGTAGAGATGGGGCGCGTCGAGCACCAGCAGATCGAGCTCGCCGCAGCGCGCCGCGACCAGCCGCGCCGGACCGCCGAACAGCTCCGGCAGATCGAGCACCGTCTGGCCATCCTCGATCGCCTGCAGCACAGACGGATAGCCGGGCACCAGCGTCACCACCGCGATGTCGTGCTGCTTCAGCGCGGTCGGCAGAGCGCCAGTGACGTCGGCCAGGCCGCCCGTCTTGATCAAAGGGAAGATTTCCGACGCGATCGAGAGCGCCGTCAGCTGCGTCATGGTTAGAGCCTGTCGATCATCGCCCGGGTGATCAGGCAGATGCCGCTGTCGGTGCGGCGGAAACGCTTGGCATCGAGTTCGGGGTCTTCGCCGACGACGAGGCCATCGGGCAGCTTCACCTCGGCGTCCACCACCACGTTGGTCAGCCGGCACGAGCGGCCGATATCCGCATAGGGCAGGATCACCGCGCCTTCGACCGTCGAATAGGAATGTACCCGCACGCCCGTGAACAGCAGCGTCGAGCGCAGCGACGCGCCCGAAATGATACAGCCGCCCGACACCAGCGACGAGATCGCCTCACCGCGGCGACCTTCCTTGTCGTGGACGAATTTGGCCGGAGGCGTGATCTCGCCGTAAGTCCAGATCGGCCATTCGCGGTCGTAGAGGTCGAGCTGCGGCACGATGTCGGTGAGGTCGATATTGGCGGCCCAATAGGCGTCGACTGTGCCGACGTCGCGCCAATAAGACGTCGCCTCAGAACTCGAGCGGCGGCAGGATTTGTCGAAATGATGCGCCACGGCTTTGCCGTGCTTGACGATGTAGGGGATGATGTCTTTGCCGAAATCGTGCGACGAATTCGGATCGGCGGCGTCGCGTTTTAATTCCTCGATCAGGAATTTGGTTTCGAACACATAGATGCCCATGCTGACCAGCGACTTGCTCGGCTTGCCGGGCATCGGCGGCGGGTCGTCCGGCTTTTCCAGAAACGAAATGATGCGTTCGGACGCATCGACATGCATGACGCCGAATGCGCTGGCATCCTCGCGCAGCACTTCGAGGCAGCCGACCGTGACATCGGCGCCTTGGTCGACGTGCTGCTGAAGCATCTTTTCGTAGTCCATCTTGTAGACGTGGTCGCCCGCCAGCAAGACGATGAACTTCGGATCGTAGCTCTCGATGATGTCGATGTTCTGATAGACAGCATCAGCCGTGCCCCGATACCACATCTCTTCGGAGACGCGCTGGCTGGCCGGCAGAATGTCGAAGCTCTCATTGCGCTCCGGCCGGAAGAAGTTCCAGCCGCGCTGCAAATGCCGGATCAGGCTGTGGGCCTTGTATTGAGTCGCCACAGCGATACGGCGGATGCCGGAGTTCAGCGCATTTGATAGGGCGAAGTCGATGATGCGCGACTTGCCGCCGAAATACACCGCCGGCTTGGCGCGCCAGTCGGTCAACTCCATCAGCCGGCTGCCGCGTCCTCCAGCCAGCACATAAGCCATGGCGTAGCGGGCGAGTGGAGCGGTCATACCGTTACTCATGCAGTTTCCCGTGCTGCGGCCGGCCGTGTTGCCAATACCGATTGTCGTTCATCGCATCGCCCCCGAACGGGCGCAAGCCGGCTTTGTTGCAATGCCATCGTGACCGAGGCGCTCGGCGCTGGCAACGCGTTGAGGCGGACGGTAGTTTGAATAATTGAAAGCGCATCCGACCTTCGGCGGATTTGGCTGCCCGCCGTGTTGTGCTCGGGATCAAGACGTGACGATGGGCGGTGACGTTTCAATGACGACCCGTCACCGCCCTTCGTCAGGTCATGATTCGCACCGGGACCGACTTGGCAGCAGGTGTCTTCGACGGTCCGTCGTGATGCCAGACCGGCATCAGATGATTCATCTCCGGGTAGTAGGCACCGAGGCAGCCATTCGGGATCTGAAATGGCGTCACCTTCAGCGGCCCGGCGCGGCGCGGAATGCCGTCGCCGGCGTCGCTCTCCAGCCACACCGTCTGCCCCTCTTTCAGCCCGGCGCGTTCGATCTCGTCGGGATTCATCAGCAGCACATCGCGCTTGCCCTCGATGCCGCGCAGCCGGTCGCTGAAGCCGTAGATCGTGGTGTTGAACTGATCGTTGGACCGCATCGTCATCAGGCGGAAGCGACCGGGCGCATCTTCGAAGCCAATCGAGTTCAGCCGTTCCGGCGTCGTGAACTCGGCCTTGCCGCTTTGCGTCTTCCAGATCCGCTCGCGGGCGGCATTGCCCTTGTAGAACCCCCCTGGCGTGAACATGCGGTCGTTGTAATCGTGGAACATGTCCGGATAGGTCTTGGCGATCTCGTCGCGGATCAGCGCGTAGTTGCCTGTCCAGTCGTCCCATTTGAGCTTCGGATTGTCGGGCAGCGTCGCCTTGGCGATGCCAGCGACGATCGCGACTTCGGATTTCAGATTCTCGCTCGCCGGCGTGCGCAGCGCGACCGAGCCCTGGATACAGGAGAAGGTGTCCTCCATCGTCACCGCTTGCGGCCTGGTCGCCTGGATGTCCTGCTCGGTGCGGCTGAGGCACGGCAGCAAATAGGCGGCCTTGCCGTTGACCAGATGACTGCGGTTGAGCTTCGTGGCGATCTGCACGGTGAGCTGCATCCGCGTCCAGGCATCTTCCATCGCGTCGCGCTCCGGGATGGCACGGACGAAATTGCCGCCGAGCCCGATGAAGGCTTTGACCTTGCCGGCCAGGATGCCGTGGCAGGCATCAACGGTGTTCATGCCGTGATCGCGTGGCGGCGAGAAGTCGAACTGTTCGGCCAGCTTGTCGAGCGGAACGAGGTCGGGCTTCTCGCTGATGCCGACAGTGCGTTGGCCCTGCACGTTGGAATGGCCGCGCACCGGCGAAATGCCGGTGCCCTCACGGCCGATATTGCCCTTGAGCAGCAAGAGATTGACGAACATCGCGACGTTCAGAAAGCCATGGGCGTGCTGGGTCAGGCCCATACCGTAGATGCCGATCACCTTCTCGGCCTTGACGTAGACTTCGGCCGCGCCCTCGATCGCCGCCCGGGTCAACCCCGACTCGGCTTCGATGTCGTCCCATGCCACTGCGCGAACCTTGGCCTCGAACTCTTCGAAACCGTGCGTGTGCGCCTTGAGGAAGTCGGCATCGAGTACGCGCTTGCCGTTCTGCTTGGCTTCGTCGTCGCGAGCGAACACATGCTTGCACAGCCCGACCAACACGGCGACGTCGCCGCCGGTCTTGACCTGATGATACTGGCTGGAGATCTGAGTCTCCTTGCCGGTGATCATCTCGGCCGGGTTCTGTGGATTGGTGAAGTATTCGAGCCCCCGCTCACGGATCGGATTGAAGGTGATGATTTCGACGCCGCGCTTCGCTGCCTCCTGCAGCGGATGCAGAAAGCGCGGACTGTTCGAGCCGGGGTTCTGGCCGAAGAAGAACATCGCGTCGCATTTCGACAGATCGTCGAATACCACAGTGCCGACGCCGACGCCGAGCAGCTTCTTCAGCGCCACCGAGGTGGTCTCGTGGCACATGTTGGACGAGTCCGGCAGATTATTGTGGCCATAGACGCGCGCAAACAGTGCGTAGAGATACGATGTCTCCAGGCTGGCGCGACCAGACGAATAGAACACGGTCGATTTCGGATCGAGCGCGCGCAGACGCTCGCCGATGCCCTGAAACGCCTCGTCCCAGCTACACGGTTCGTATTTGTCGGTCTTCGGATTGAGGCGCAGCGGATCGGTCAGCCGTCCCTGCTGCTCGAGGTCGTAATCGCTCCAGGTGCGCAGCTCGGTGAGCGTGTGCTGAGCGAAGAACTCGGGCGTGCAGCGCTTAGTGGTGAGATCCCACAGCGTCGCCTTGGCGCCGTTCTCGCAGAATTCGAAGGTGTGGTAATCGGCCGGCTTGGCCCAGGAGCACGACACGCACATGAAGCCCTCGGGCTTGTTCTGGCGCATCAAGGTTTCGATTGCGGCCGGCGTATCCCATTCCTTGCCGAAGATCCGGGCGATGCCGCGCAGCGACCCCCAGCCGCCGGCGGGGCCGCTGTACTCCACGGTGCTGCCGTCGGGCGCGTAGCTGCCCGGAATGAGGGCTTCGTCGGTGCGTGCTTCGTCTTGTGCCATGTGGGGAATCCTGTGCGCGGCCAGCCCCCTCGCCCAAGGTCCAGCAACGGCCTAACCGGCCGTTGCCACCAGGGTTCCAGGAGTGCGCAGAGGATTCGCGGCATCACGCCGCAGCGTACGCCAGCAGGCGCTAGCCGCCCGCTTCCAGACGGCGGATGATGTCGTCGAGTTGGTCGAGGTCGCTGTAGCGAACCTGCAGCGTGCCTTTGCCGTCGCGATCCTCGATGACGACCTTCATGCCGAGCGCGTCACCAAGCCGCTTTTCCAGCGCGAGCGTGTCGGCATCCTTTGGCGGCTTGTCGGCCGAGACCCGCGGCTTCTGCGGCTTGCGCTCGGGCACCCCTTCTTCATGCGCCAGCGCTTCGGTCTGCCGGACGTTCAACCCTTCGGCGACGATCCGCTTGGCTGCGGCCGACGGATCGGGCACGCCGATCAGCGCGCGGGCGTGGCCGGCCGACAGCTGGCCGGCGGCGATCAGGTCCTGAACATCGTCCGGCAGCTTGGTCAGCCGCATCATGTTGGCGACGTGGCTGCGACTCTTGCCGACGATCTTGGCGATGTCTTCCTGGCTGCGATTGAATTCGCTGGCCAGTGCCTGATAGCCGCGGGCTTCTTCGAGCGGGTTGAGGTCTTCCCGCTGGACGTTCTCGACGATAGCGATCTCCAGCGCCAGCGCGTCAGAGACATCGACCGGCACGATCGGCACTTCGTGCAACCCGGCGCGCTGCGCCGCGCGCCAGCGCCGTTCGCCGGCGATGATCTCGAAGCGATCGGCTGCGCCTTTCGCCGGGCGCACCACGATCGGCTGGATGACGCCGTGCTGCTTGATCGAGTCGGAGAGTTCGCCGAGCTCGGCTTCGGTGAAGGTGCGGCGCGGATTGCGCGGGTTGGCCTTGATGAATTCGATCGGCACCTTGCGCTGCGCGCGCGGCCGCTCGGTCTGCGCGGCCTCGCCGCCGACATCGCCGATCAGACTCGCAAGGCCCCTGCCCAACCGCGACCGGTGCTCGTCGGCCATCGCCAGCTCCCTCGGGTTCATATCGTTACTCCGCGCTTACTTGGTGTCCGTGACCCGCCGTCATTGCGGTCCGTCGTAGGGTGGGCAAAGGCGCGAAGCGCCGTGCCCACGCAGTTAGTTATCGAAGCGGTCTTGTCGCAGCGCGTGGGCACGCTTCGCTTTGCCCACCCTACGGCCGGCGATTTGTAGCCGATCCTTCGAGGCTCGCTGCGCTCGCACCTCAGGATGACGAACTGCTAGTGGCTGTGCCGCTCCCCGCACCCGCCTCTCCGTCATCCTGAGGTGCGCGCGCTTGCGCGCCTCGAAGGATGACTTCGCACAGCGTCGCCGCGCGCAGCCATCGCCTCAATGCGTCGTGCGCAGTTCGCGCTCGCGCTGGATCACTTCGGTGGCGAGCTTCAGATAGGCTTCGCTGCCGACGCATTTCAGATCGTAGACCAGCACCGGCTTGCCGTAGCTCGGTGCTTCCGAGATGCGGACGTTACGCGGGATCATGGTGTCGTAGACCTTGTCGCCCATGAACTGACGGACATCGGCGACGACCTGGCTCGACAGATTGTTGCGGCTGTCGAACATCGTCAGCACGATGCCGTGGATGGTGAGGTTCGGATTGAGGTTGGTCTTCACCTGCTCGACGGTCTGCAACAGCTGCGACAGACCTTCGAGGGCGAAAAACTCGCACTGCAGCGGCACCAGGATCGCATCCGACGCCGCCATCGCGTTGACGGTCAGCAGGTTCAGCGACGGCGGGCAGTCGATCAGCACGTAGGTGTAGTCGAGCGGCGGATCGACGTTGTTGTTGAGCGCGCCGATGGCGTCGCGCAGCCGGTAGGCGCGGTCGCGGGCGTGGCCGAGCTCGAGCTCGAGGCCCGACAGGTCCATGGTCGAGGCCGCGATCGCCAGCCGCGGCACGGCGGTCGAAACCACCGCGTCGCGCAGCGGCGCTTCGCCAGCCAGCACGTCGTAGGTCGAGACGTTTCGGTTGCGTCGATCGATGCCGAGACCGGTCGAGGCGTTGCCCTGCGGGTCGAGATCGACGATCAGAACACGCTCACCAATCGCAGCGAGTGCCGTCCCGAGATTGATCGCTGTGGTTGTTTTTCCGACGCCGCCCTTCTGATTGGCAAGCGCGATGATACGCGGCCGGCCCGGCTCGGTGTTGGCGCGGTCGCCCTGGTAGATTTCATCGAGTACGGTCATGGCCCTGGCTTCTTCTGGCGGCG